>DATEWS010000753.1:0-6483 GCA_035257785.1 Pyrinomonadaceae bacterium | reverse complement strand
GCTTGCCCCCGCTTCCTATTGAATTAGTCCAGCAGCGGGGGCAAGCCCCTCTTCCTGACTTGTTCTATTTCTAGAGTGTTGTTTCCTCTACAGCCTTGGGATTGTTTCCCTGGGCTCGACGGTGATCGAGCGGAAGCGTGACATGCGTACCAGTCCGGGTGCGGCGCCTTTGGGTTTGGACAAGAATTTTCGCTCGGTGTAATGGATGACGACTTTCGCGTCTTCACTCGCCTGGCTGAAGCGGCCGGCAAGCTGAGCGGCTTCGATGATCGTGCGCTGTGGAATCTCTTTGCGCGTCGGGTTGCGTATGACGACGTGTGAACCGGGATAATCACCCGCGTGCATCCAGAGATCGTTCGGTTGTGCCACCCGAAACGTCAGATGGTCGTTATCACGCGCCGCGCGCCCGACGAGAATCTCGTAACCATCAGTCGAAAGATAACGGCGAACGCCCGGGATCTTCTCTTGTTTCGCCGGTTTCTTCGGTAAAGCTTTCGGCGCCGGCGCGGGCTTTTCAAAACTTTCTAAAGCTGTCTCATCACGCGACTGAATGATCTCGTCCAACTCCTGCAACCGTCGCTCGAGCGCAGCGATCTCTAGATCGATCTGCTTCAGTCGTTGAGCGATTTCCTCGGCGGCGTGCTTTGCTTTGTTGTATTGTCGAAACCGAGCGGCCGCCTCATTCTGCAGCGATCGATTTTCGTCGACTTCGATCTCGATCACCGGCGCACCTTCAGCGTAGTAATCGGTGATACGAACTTTGTTGCCGTCACGCGTGGCGGTGGCGATATTCGCCAGCAGTAGATCCCCGGTTCGTTTGTGTACTTCCGGATCGCCGTGACGGACTAGATCCTGCTGAAGATTTTCTTTCAATGTGCGTTGCCGTTTGATGGCGCCGGTAAGTTTTGAACGCAACAACTTAGCTTTTGAGTCGAATGCCTTTGTAGCGTCGAACGATGCGAAATGCGCGTCGAGCTGAGCTGACGGTGGTCCAGCATTGAGCGTGAATCCTTCAGCCGATTCTTTTGGCGGACGCCGCGGTGGTATGTAAACGTCGCCAAGCCTCGTCTTTCCTTGTGCTCGCAAAACAGCCGTGATGCGATTCAGCTCGTCGAGAAGAAAGAGGTCAGCGGTTCTGCCGGTCAGTTGCACGACGAGCCTGCGAAAGGCGCCATCGTTATGGAAAGTGAAACGCACGATGCGATCCAGCGGATCTTTCGAAATCTGCGTCAGCGAAGCGCCACTAAGCATCGACCGCATCGATTGCGCAAACGGCCCGTGCGGCACCGAATGCTTCTCCAAATCTCTTGTTCGGCGACGAATTAAATAAAGCCGCGGGCTGACGGGTTCGACGCTGACGTAAAGAAACTCACCCCGCAGCCCGAAGTCGAAGGCAAACGAAAGTGGTGTCAGTTGAAATATCTTGCCAAAGAATCTCCCGGTCAGAGTGGCGCGGAGTTCTTGAGTGACAGCCTGGATCTGATCCGTGTTCAATTAAGTGACTACAACAGCGGTGCGGGTGAAGCGATCGTGAACTGTATAACCTTCACGACTGATAAGCGCAGAGAGGATTCCGAATACCGTGGCCAGGGAAAGCAGGTAGAAGAACGATCTGCCGATTGATTGTCCGCCCGTTGGAATCAATCCGGTCTTCGTGTCGATCACTCGCAACGACAGCAGACGCATGGCCCACGTTCGACCCGTCAACGCCGTCATCAACGTCAGATAAAGAAACGTGACAACAATCGCACTGCCGGCGAGCACCACAATCGCGCGTCTGTCCTGCAAGTGATTACCAGTCAGATATATCGCACCAGCAATCGGCGACGTCAACAACAGGCAGAAGATCAGATCAACCACAGCGCAGACGAGTCGTCGAACAGCCGACGCGCTTCGTTTCGTAAGTTCGTCAACACGCAGGTTCTTTGCAACTGAGTCGAGATAGTTCAGGGACGGATTGTTATCGTCGATGATCAAACGTTTCGACGGTTTCGGCGGTGGCGCGACCTTTTCAACAACGGGCTCAACGATTGGTGCAGGCACCACTGCGAGATGAGGTGCTTTTTCGATTGCCGGTGGTTCAGCAACATGAGTCTCAGGTTCAAACGCGAGTTGCTGGTTGGGGGGAACCGTTTCGGTCATGTCGTTCTCTTCACGTTCCGGTGCGTACGCAACCGCGGTTGCCAACGTCGTCCTTGATTGACGAAGTTCGGTTGGCGCGGGCTGATGAGCTCTCTCGATTCTCTTGAGAGCAGCGACGACCAGAGGATTCATTGCCGGCATTTGTGTTGGTGGCAATAATTCCAGTTGTGGTGGGTTGATCGCAGCCTCCATACGCTGTCGTTCAGCTTCGGCTGCTTCGCGTGCGGCCTCACGTGCGCGTTTTTCCTGTACTTCGCGCACTTTCTCACTCAACTCTTTACGCCACTCGGGCATCGAGTGACGCGACACACCGGGAAATTCAATCAGTGTGCTTTTTCTCTCAGTGCTGCGAGTTGAATCGTTGGGGGATGAGTCCATATACGAGGCGGCATACTATCAGGAATAACTTTAAGTGGTCAACGAGAAAATTATGCAGGAGTAAGAGTTAAGCCGCGGATGAACGCCCATGAACTCGGATTTGTTTTATCAGTGTCATTCGCGTTAATTCGCGGCAAAAGCTTTAGAGGGGAGTGCGACCTGCGAAGCCGGCGTCGACATCGTGCCACCACTCGAGTTCGTCGCCCTCGCCGAGTTGCCAGCAAAGCAACACGACGCGGCCGTCACGAAGTGAAGGGAAGTCAACCAGACCGCGCTCGAAGTCCTTGAGTTGAACGCCGAGCGCTTCGAGTTCGGAGAGTTGTGTCGTGAGAACGGTCAGGACGGCGGCATAAGCGACACCTTCCGCTATGCCGCCGCCACCCTGTTCCGCGGCTTCAGAAGCTTTCTTCGCCTCATCGCGATACTGCGATAACTGACGATGCGCGCGTTGAATCTTCCCGACGATGATTCTTACCTCGGGGAGTAAGGCATTCGCTTCCTGAACCGTGAAGATTTTCATTTAGTGATCGTCAGTTATTCGAATAAACTCAGTTGCGGCCTCGAATTCCGCTGCCTCTTCTTCGATCTCAGTCTCAATCACGACCCGCATCGCTGCCTGAAAACTATCCTGCTGCGGCTGGTCCATCGGATCGTGCATGTACGCTGTGGGCAGTGTGTCGTGCAGATCGCGTTCGCACTCGTAGCGCGCTCCGTGCGTAATTTCCTTACGCACTTTATCTGCGATCTCGCCGAGATCTATGAAGTAATCAGAGACGTCGATCAGCTTTGGCGCCGTGTTCGATCTGAAACCGGCAATCTCCACACGACATCCTTTGTAAGCGACTGCGTTGACTGCGTAGACGAAGTCTTCGTCGCCCGACACCAGTACTGCCGTATCGTAACGTCCGGCCAGCGAAAGCATATCGACCGCAATCTCGACGTCCAGGTTTGCTTTTCGTGTCCCGTCGTAAAACGTCTTCAACTCTTTTTGGATTACGCGAAAACCATTCCTGCGCATCCACAAAAGAAAACCCTGCTGACGTTCAGCCCCGACGTCGACGCCCGTGTAAAAGAAAGCCCGCAGCAACCGCCCGTCGCCTAAAAGGACTCGCAACAACTTGTTGTAGTCAATGTCGATGTTGTGGAAACGAGCTGCATGGAAAAGATTATTACCGTCGATAAAAACTGCGACCCTGCCACGATGTCCTAACTGCCATGAAATATTATTTGTCGGATCAAAATTATGCATAAACTGAACTCCGAACATACCCTCCGGGATTTGGAATCTAGAATGCTGGTTTGCACTTCACTGGTCAAGTTGAGAAGGTCTAATGGGCCTGTTATTAAGATGTTGCAATTATTTCATCGGAAATCGCGTCCAAATAGACGCGGGTTACGGGGCCACCCGTGACCTCGATTTCCCATGCAAGTCTTATTTCCAGTCCGTTGGAGGGCTCTTTTGAGGGCTGGGCATAAACTACTAACTGCCGTGCTTCGACGGTCGCATTCGCTGGTAAAGACGGGGTTTGCTGGGTCTTGATATGGTTAACTGCCTGCTCGGCCGTGACCTTGGGAGTGAGACCGGCGAGCGCGGCTTGAATGCGATCGGCGTTCGGAATGCAGTTACTTGAAAATCCGACGAGCTGTCCATTGCTACGAAAGCGAATTGTTAGATTGCCGAAACCGCCACGTAACGAATAACGAAACGGGCGTTGCTCGTAACGTGCGACTTTGACGCCCGATGGTTCGTCGATGCGTTCCACTAAGGACAGTTGATTCGGATCGGCGCCTATCAACTGTTGCCATTCGACGATGAAACGTCGCAGTGACTCGCGCGTGTCGTCTTCAGTGGGAGCTGTTGGTGAACCGACCTTCGGCAGATAAATCGGTGCAGGTAAACTCGCCGGCAAACTCTCGACTGTCGCAGTGTACGGATTGAGATTCGCTTCCGTCTTTCCGGGGATGCCGTAGTGTTGCGACAACTGGTACCAGGCTTGGGCCGCGTCAGCGAGTCTGGTTGCGGCGTCTGTTTGTGCGATGGGATAGCGCGGCGCGTTAGCCGTTGGACCGTTCGCGTCGGGTGGTTGGAAAGCGGCGCAACCCGCGAAAGTTAGTGTCGCAGCGAACGCGAAGGACGCTAACAAACCCTTTCTGATAAAAGAACCAACACACATTCTCTTAGCCTCGGATCGTCGTATAATTCAAATACTTGGAGGAGCTGTTGCCTAAAGATAACGAAAACATTCCCTTCCTTGGACCAGTTGAACCATCGGAGCCACAGGGGTTTCCGGCAGAACAGATGATCCGTTGCGAGGAATGCCTGAGAGCAAATCCTCCCACGAGGGTCAGTTGTCTTTATTGCGTCGCTCCGTTGCCATTGACTGAAACTTCAGCGCGTTTGATCAAACCGGTACTGCGGCCGCCCGAGAAGCACCAGGTAGGTTATAACAACATCCTGTTGCCGCAGGATCAAGTGGTCGCAGATTCGGTGATTGCCGATGCGGCTGCGCTTTTGAAATTGAGCGTCGAGAATGTTCGCGATGTTATCTCGCAGAGTGTAGCGTTGCCGGTGACGCGAACGGCGAGTCGTGTTGAAGCCGAGTTGGTAACTGATCGACTGCGCGAGCTCGGGTTGAATTGCGTTGCAGTCAGTGACGACGAGCTTGGTGATGCCGTTAGACGTGTGCGATCGATGACGTTTGACGAGGTTTCGTTGACGATCAATCAGGCTGGTACGGCGCAACAGACTCGTGTTTTGTGGTCTGACATCGTTTTGATTGTGACGGGAAGATTCTTTGAAACGAGGGTTGAGATTACGGAACGGATGACTCGTAAGCCTGAGAACGAAATTCTCGATACGAGTGAGTTTTTCAGTGATGAATTCGTGATCGACTTTTACACCGCGACACATTCGTCGACGTGGCGTGTTGGCGGCAGTGGTTTTGACTTCTCGTGTCTCGGACGTGAAAAGGCGCTCGTTGTTAACCAAAATATGAGTAAGCTATTGGATCTGATTACTGCGAAATCGTTGAATGCGAAGGTTGACGATTCGTACGCTCGCGTGCGAAACCTCCTCGAGCTCGCATGGACCACGCAACCGGTAACGCAATCGAGCGGGTGGCGACGAGAACGGCCTGGGAAGCTTAGTGTCGGGGTGTCGACGACCAGGAGCAATGAAGTTCAATTCACGCGTTACTCGCGATTGCGTTACTACTTAAGCCGCGGATGAACGCAGATAAACACAGATCAGATCTGGTCTATGGACCAAACGCGGTGCTCGAGGCGTTGCGGGCGGGCAAGCGGCAGATCGAGGCGATCACGATTCTCGAGAGTGCTCGTCCTGATCGGTTGAAACCGCTGCTCGATCTCGCGCGCGAAAGAGGCGTGCCTGTTCATCGTGTGCCGCGCTTTGATCTTGGCGACGTTCGGCACCAGGGAGTTGTCGCGCGCATTGCTGCCGCTCGTTATGCGGACCCGGATGACTTGTTGGTGCAGCTTGAAAGCCGAATCGGCAGCGCGGATCCGCCGCTCGCGCTCGGACTCGACGGCATCGAAGATCCGCGCAACATGGGTTCGATCCTGCGAACGGCAGAGTGTGCTGGGGTTCACGGCGTTTTTATTGCTGAGCGCCGCGCGGTAGGTTTGACGAGTGTCGTAGCGAAGGTCGCGGCCGGCGCGCTCGAATACGTTCCAGTGGCTCGTGTGACGAATCTGGTTCGATTGATAGAGCAGTTGAAAGGACGTAACATTTGGGTAATCGGGGCGGCGGGTGACGCAAAACAAATGTATACCGAGTGGGACTGGAAACTGCCTGCTGCTGTGTTTCTCGGAAGCGAAGGACATGGTCTGCATCGACTGGTGCGAGAACACTGCGACACTCTCGTGCGTATTCCCGTTGCCGGAAGATTGGAATCGTTGAATGTGTCGGTGGCGGCGGGTGTGCTCCTTTATGAAGCGCGTCGC
>DATEWS010000752.1:0-8754 GCA_035257785.1 Pyrinomonadaceae bacterium | reverse complement strand
GCGCGACGAACAAGCCGAGAGTAGCAAAGTCAAAGCTCACATCGTCACGCGACTGCTCTACAAGCATTGGGACGAGTGGCGCGATCTCAAACGCACGCACGTCTTCGTCGTGTCGAGTAAAGGCGGCACTGCACGCGATCTGACTACCGGCGACTTCGACTCGCCGCCTTATGCAGCCGCATCGGGTGTTGATTACGCCTTCTCGCCGGACTCGACTGAGATCGCGTTCCTACGCAACCCGGACAAGGTCGAGGCGATCTCGACCAATAGCGACATCTACATCATGCCCGTCGCTGGTGGACCAGCGAAGAACATCACCGTTCGCAATCACGGTTACGATGCGAGTCCAGTCTACACGCGCGACGGCAAGTTTATTCTGTATCGTTCGCAGGCAACCGCGGGTTTTGAAGCTGATCGCTGGCGCTTGATGGCTTATAACCGCGCGACTGGAACGAGTGTCGAACTCACGCGCGGGTTCGATCAGCAGGTTGACGAGATGGTCGTCTCGCCGGATGGAAACACGATTTACTTCACGGCGGGCGATCGTGGCAAGAGTCCGATCTTTAGCATTCCGATCAGTGGTGGCGTGCCGCGAAAAGTTCTCGGAACTGTCTTTGCCGGCAGTCTTCATCTTACGCCTGATGGGAGAACGTTTGTTTTTTCATCAAGCTCGCTGTCGTCGCCGGCTGAGATTTACCGTGCGAACGCAGATGGCAGTGGATTGACAGCGTTGACTTCAGTGAATGCTGATTTGATGCGCCGGGCGAATCTAAAAACCGCGGAAGAGATTGAGTGGACCGGCGCGATGGGAAAGAAGATTCACGGCTACATCGTGAAGCCGAACAACTTCGATCCGAGTAAGAAGTATCCCCTCGTGGTCCTGATTCACGGTGGACCACAAAGCGCATGGAACGACAACTGGGGTTATCGCTGGAATCCGCAGGTGTTTGCGAACGCTGGTTACGTTGTGTTTACGCCGAACCCGCGCGGCTCGACCGGTTATGGTCAGCAGTTTACCAACGAGATTAGCGGCGACTGGGGCGGCAAGGTTTTTGTCGACCTTATGAATGGCGTTGCCGATGTGCTGCGCCGCAGTCCTTATATTGATCGCAATCGTGTTGGCGCGGCGGGTGCGAGCTATGGCGGGTACATGGTCAACTGGATTCTCGGACACAACAACGATCCGCGTTTCCGCTTCAAGGTACTCGTCTCGCATGATGGCGTCTACAACCTTGAGAGCATGTACGGCGCCACAGAAGAGCTTTGGTTTCCGGAGTGGGAGTTCAAAGGAACGCCGTGGACCAACCCGGCTCTTTATGCACGCTGGTCACCACACAAGTTCGTACAAAACTTCAACACACCGATCCTGATCATCCACAGCGAGCTCGACTATCGCGTGCCGCTTGGCGAAGGAATGCAGTTATTCACCGCCGTGCAACGCAAAGGCATCGACTCGAAATTCTTAACGTTCCCGGACGAGGGTCACTGGGTCCTTAAACCACAGAACTCACAACTCTGGTATCACACGGTGCTTGATTGGCTCGACAAATATCTACAGCCGCGGATAGACACGGAGTCACGCAGATAGATCAAGCGCCAAAGGCGCTATTCCGGGCGTTCGGGGGGTGGGGCAACGGCGACGAAGTCTTCGGCGAAGCGACGGCCGTAGTTGTTGAGTAGTTCGTTAACTCGTTCGAGGCTGGAAGAGCGAACGATCAGGCCGGCGTGGTGGCGCTTCTTTACGCGATAGATGATTTCGTCGTCTACGTAATTCGAGGTATCGGGTGCTTCCTGTTTTGCGAGTGACAAAATAATACCTGCGTACTCTTTGCGCGACGGCGCGATTCGCGAAGGTGCTTTGCCATCAAGAATCTCCAATCGCGCCCACTCGCGCCACAAGTTAACGCCTGACGCAGCTTCGAGTACGTCTGCAATGTAAGCGCCGCCGACCCGCGCAGCGATTTCCAAAAAGTAAAACTTTCCATCAGCTTCGCTCTTGATGAACTCTGCGTGCGTCGCGCCGCGTTCGAGACCGAGCGCGCGAATCAATTTCTTGTTGATGTTCAAAAGCTCTTTCTCATCAAACGATCCGCGCGGAAGTGTTCGCGAAATGTAAGCGCCGCCCTGATGGGCCACTTGCATCGGTGGCCGTCCATACTGATTCGTCCCGGCAAACACAACCTTGCCTTCGTTCACCACTGAATCGACGTGAAATACTTCTCCAGGGATGAAACGCGCCAGCACGTAATAAGACGCACGCTCGCGCAAATTTTCACGCTCGTTCATTTCATCAATCGCACGCCACACTTCCTGTGGTTCAGACACTTTACTGATCCCGATCGCGGAAACATCGGAACGCGGCTTGATGACCCATGGTCCAGAAACGCGCTTCATGTACTCATCAACTGCTTGCGCATTGACGAGTGGCACAAACTCCGGCACGTTGATTCCCGCTCGCTCGGCGTGAACCGCCATCGACAGCTTGTCGCGGAAAACCTTCGCGCCCGAACTGCTCAACCCCGGCAGACATAAGTGCTCGCGCATTAAGGCCGCTGTAACCACGTCAAACTCTTCGAGCGCTACAATGCGATCCACTTTCCTGGTGCGCGCTAGAAACGCAAGCAGATCGATAAACAGCGCCGGCCCTGCATCATTAGGCACTGCAATCAGATCGTCGAGACTCTCGCGCGGCCAGTCTTCGCGGAGCATCTTCTCTTTCGTGATCAGGATTACATGGCAGCCGTGAGCCTTGCATTCTTCAATAAAATCGGCGCCCTTGAAATAGGTAGCCAGGCAGATAATGTTGAGGGGAAGTTTCTCGGTTTGCGACATTTTATTCTCTTTTCAGAGGCGCGATCTTCCTGCTAAGGTATCGCCCAAAGGCATGATTATCAAAGGACCCTATCCAGACATAAGCATACCGGAAATTGCGCTTACGCCTTTCGTCATGCATCGCGCTAAAGAACTGGCTGACAAGGCAGCATTGATCGATGGTCCAACCGGACGCAAGGTCACGTTCCAACAACTGGCCGAGTCGATCAGTATCGTTGCCTATAACCTTTCGCAGCGCGGGTTCAAGAAAGGTGAAGTGTTCGGCATTTTGAGTCCAAACTGCCCGGAGTACGCGATCGCGTTTCACGCCGTTGCGACTTTAGGCGGAATTGTTACGCCAATCAACCCGCTCTACACGAAACACGAGATTGCTCATCAACTCAAAGACTCCGGCGCGCGTTTTCTCGTGACGTTACCTTCGTGCGCGGAGAAGGCGAGCGAAGCGATCGCTGAAGCAGGCGGAGAAGAACTATTTGTATTCGGAACAACACCGGGCGCGACTTCGTTCGATTCGCTACTCGTCGATAATGGACGCGCCGAACAAGTCGAAGTAAATCCACTCGAAGATCTCGTGGCGCTTCCCTACTCGAGCGGCACGACAGGTTTACCAAAAGGCGTGATGCTCACCCATCACAACCTCGTCGCGAATCTCCGCCAAATGGAAGGGCTGTGTTATTTCTACGAGACCGATACATTGATCTGCGTGTTGCCGTTGTTTCACATCTATGGACTCGTGGTCGTTTTGAACATGGGCCTGTACAGCGGCGCGACCGTCGTGCTGATGCCGCGTTTCGATCTCGAATCATTCTTGAAAGCGATCCAGGATTACGACGTGAGCCTTGCGCACATCGTACCGCCGATCGTACTGAGTTTGAGTAAGCATCCGGTTGTCGATAACTACAAACTCCCGAAGCTTAGGACGCTCTTCTCCGGCGCCGCGCCACTCGGTGAAGAGTTGACGCGCGAGTGCATGGACCGTCTCGGATGCAACATTCGTCAGGGTTATGGAATGACCGAGACGAGCCCGGTCACGCATTCATCGCCCGCGCCGCCGTTCGATCTAAAGTTTGGATCGGTGGGTGTCGCCGCGCCGAATACGGAGTGCAAGATCATCGATCTCGATAGTGGTGAACCGCTCGGTCCGGGACAGAAAGGCGAGGTCTGTGTGCGTGGTCCACAGATCATGAAGGGCTACTTGAACAAACCCGAAGCGACCGCGCGAACCATCGATAACGAAGGTTGGTTGCACACTGGCGATATCGGTTACGTCGACGAAGACGGACACTTCTTCATCGTCGATCGCGCGAAGGAGTTGATCAAGTACAAAGGTTTCCAGGTGCCGCCGGCCGAGCTCGAAGCTGTGTTGTTGACTCACCCATGTGTCGCGGATGCCGCTGTGATTCCTTATCCCGATGACGAAGCGGGCGAAGTGCCGAAAGGAATCATCGTGTTGCGACAGCCAGTCGAACCTGAAGAATTGCTGAAGTTTGTCTGCGAGCGAGTCGCGCCACACAAGCGGATCCGGCATATCGAATTCGTCGAGAAAATTCCGAAATCACCATCCGGAAAAATTCTGCGCCGCGTACTGGTCGAGAACGAAAAAAGCCGCAGATTGACGCAAATGAACGCGGATAAGAATTGATCCGCGTTAGTCTGTGAAAATCCGCGGCCAAGCTACTTGACAGTGCCGCGGCCCGCAGACTAGAGTCGCGACAACCGCACTCTCCATGTGGTCACGCTAAAAAACCTGAGGAGGTAATGACATGCACGTTTGTCGTTTACACTTCGCGCTTGCGATCTTTCTGCTTTCGGCGCTGCCGCTCTCGGCGCAGGTTCAAAAGCCCGCTGATGTTTGGACAGAATGGGAAGCGCTTAGTCCGGAAAACGAAGAATTCACTGTCCTGATGCCCAAAAACCCGACCACAGAGACAACAAAATTTCCGTATCACAAAATGGAGCTCAGCGCTCGCACATACCTGGCCACTTCGTCGGCTGGACCTGTGATCGGCGTCGTTTCATTGAGTGGTATCAAATCCGATCCGGCGCAGTACACCGAGTTTGCTCGCTTTAATTCCTATGTTGACGCGTTCAAGAGTTTTTTCCCGCCCAAGATTCGATCGAAAGAAACGTTGGCGAAGTTGACTCTCGTGAGTAGCCGTCCTTTTCGTGGCTACACCGGCAGGTCATACAAGCTGACGCTTGGCGACTTGAATGGATCCGTTAATGCGTTTGTCACGAAGAAACGTTTCTACGCAATCGTTTCGCTCAACACTAAGAAGGACGACGCGCTTGAAGAAAAGTTTTTGAGCTCGTTTGAGCTGCCGGAGCGCCCGGCCGACGCACCAAAGACGGCTGCGGTCGACGGTGACGGCAACGCTATTCCACAGAAGCAGGTGCAGTCTGAGGGTGAAATCGCCCAGCCTGCCAATGGAGCCGAAGGAAATACGGAACAGGCCACAAACGCAAACACGACTTCCGATAAAGTTGGAAGCCAGGTGCCGACACCGAGCCAGGCCAATCAAAAACCAAAGGGACCGATTGCCGGCGGCATGTTGAACGGAAAGGCCATTTACTTGCCGCAGCCGGAAGTGCCGTCGGGTGAGGCGACTGGTGTGGTGTTGGTCCAGGTGCTGATCGACGAGCAAGGCGCTGTTGTTGAAGCGCGACCCGTTTCTGGTCCACAACAACTGCATGCGCTGGCAGTCAACGCTGCGCGCCTGGCAAGATTTACGCCCACGTTATTGATGGGCGAACCCGTTAAAGTTAGCGGTACGCTAAGTTACAATTTCGCTCGTTCAAATTAAAGCCACAGATAAACAATGTCATCTGGAATAGCTACTGTATGTCCGGCGTGGTCCATACCCGGATACCTCGAAGTGCGCGACGATCACCTGGCCGTCAACGGCGTCGATACAATCGAGCTCATCAGGGAATTTCACTCGCCGTTATTTGTCTTTTCCGAAGCTCGCATTCGCGACAACATCGGGCGCCTGCGACGCGCCGCGGACGCAGTCGACCGGCCGATCAAGTTTTGCTACGCGTCGAAGGCAAACTCAAACATGGCAATCCTCAAAGTCGTCCTTGACTCGGGGATCGACATCGAGGTCAACAGCGGCGGTGAACTCTTCAAAGCACTACGCGTCGGCTTTCGTCCCGACCAGATAATTTTCAACGGCACGAGCAAGTCTGACGACGAGCTCGACGACGCCGTACGCGCCGGTATCTACGCGATTAATGTTGATTCGATTTACGAGATCGAACTGGTGGAACAGTCGGTCGAGCGACTGCGCGCGCGTGGCGAAGAAGTACCTGCGGCTAATGTCACGCTGCGTCTCGTGCCTGAGATCGGCACGCGTTCACATCTCGGTTTACAAACTGCGCTGCTGACGTCGAAATTCGGTATCTCATCCTCAGAAGTGCTCGCCGCCTTTCGTCGCGGGCTGCAAAGGCCTGACCTCGTCAAAGTTTGCGGCATTCATATTCACGTCGGTTCACAAACGCCAGACGTCGAACCGTTTGCCGAAGCGTTCCGAAGCATGTGGGAACACCTGGTCACCATTCATCGCGAGACCGGTCACACACTCGAACAGATCAATCTCGGTGGCGGCATTCCCGTCAACTACCTGCGCGATCGTTCGCAGGCGGATCAACTTCCCGAGCACGAGCGCGACATGCTTGGCGCAGAACTCGAGCCGACTCTCGTGCTCACTGAAGCACTGCGCGTCGCTCGCGAATCAGCGCGTGCGGCGAATGCAGAACACCTGCTCGATCAAGTAACAATTCTTTTGGAGCCGGGTCGCAGCATCATCGCTGACGCCGGTCTCGTGTTGACCACGGTCAGGAACATCAAACAACGTCCCGAAACCGGCGACGTGTGGTTATTGACTGACGCCGGCTACAACATCATGCTGTCGATGAATAATTACAAGTGGTACTACCACCTCATCTCCGCCTCACGCGCCGGCGCACCGTATCAACGTGATTACAAAGTGGCTGGTCCATTGTGTGACTCGGGTGATGTCTATTTCGATATCGAACGTGAAGGTCGCCTGCCGGACTATCGCAAACTTCCGGAGAATGTTCGACCAGGTGAAGTGCTCGCGCTACTCAACTGCGGCGCCTATTCATTGGCCCAGATGTTTCACTATAATGGGCGACCTCTCCCCGCTGCGGTGCTGGTGCGCAAGGATGGAGTGGTCAGACTCATCAGACGCCGCGACACTTACGAAGATCTGATTACGAACGATCTCGGTTTTTAGCCGCAGATTTACGCGGATTCTCGCAGATTAAAATGCAGGCTGAACACACACAACTCATCCGCGGTCTCGGACTGATCGGCGCAATCTCGGTCAACGTCGCCAACATTATTGGCACCGGCGTGTTTCTGAAAGCACGCGTCATGACGTGTAACGTCGGCACACCGGGCAAAGCGCTCATCGTTTGGGTGCTCGCTGGTCTGCTGGCGATGGCGGGCGCACTAACTTACGCGGAACTGCTCGCGATGAAACCGCGTGCAGCGGGCGAGTATGGCCTCGTGCGCGACGCATATGGCCGGCCGCTCGGATTTATTTACGGCTGGACTCAGTTTCTCATCGCTCGTACTGCATCGGCCGCAGCGCTCGCAGTCGGCTTCGCAATCTTTCTCAACGACCTCGTTGGCGGAACGTTAAGACCGACAGTAATTGGACCATTCACATTTCCGGGCGGTTTCACATTCTCACTCACGCGGCTCCAACTCGTCGCGCTGGCGGCGATCATCATCACGACGTTGATTAACTGCGCTGCGGTCAGAGTTAGCGGCGGTGTCGCGAGTGTGTTGACGGGCATGAAGATAATTTTGCTGCTTGGTGTTGGCTTCGGCGCATTCTTCTACAGCAGCGGCGATTGGGGGCATCTTGGTTTAGTGAACAATGGTGGACTTTGTGAGGGAGTGCCGATTACGACTGGTGGAATCGCAGGTTTTGCCGCCGCGATGATCGGCGCGCTTTGGGCGTACGACGGTTGGAACAACATCACGTTCCTCGCCGGTGAAGTAAAGAATCCCGGACGCAACCTGCCGCTCGCTTTAATCGGCGGCGGCTTCGTAGTGATGGCACTCTACTTGTTTGTGAACGTGAGTTATTTCCACGTTCTGACGCCGACGGAGATCGCGAGTGTTCCCGCTTCTTCATCGGTTGCCGCCGAGGTGGTTAGACGACTGTTGGGCGCTGTTGCAGTAACCCTCATGGCCGCGGCGATGATGACTTCATCTTTCGGCGCACTGCACGCATCCATCCTCGCGACCGCTCGCATACCCTACGCGCTCGCAAAGGACGGGCTGATAGTAAAGAGTTTGGCACGCGTGTCGCAACGCACGCACGTGCCGATCAGGGCGCTGGTCGTTCAGTGTTTTTGGGCTTGTGTAGTCGCGCTTTCAGGTGAATATGACACGCTGACTGACTACGCGATCTTCGCGTTAACTTTGTTCTACGCGCTAGTAGCAGCATCGATCTTCATTTACAGGCGTCGCGAGCCGGAGACCGAACGACCTTACCGCACGTGGGGATATCCGGTGGTGCCGATCCTGTTTTTGATCGTGTCGGTTGCGCTAATCATTCAAACCATCGTCAACACACCGCGACAGTCAGCGATCGGTCTTTTTCTAATTTCGTTGGGCGTTCCGGTTTACTGGCTGCTGGACCGCAGATCGCGTAGCGCTAGTTAGCGAGAGAAATATTTCATATTTACCGACGCTCCACTTGAATTAGCGGCGTGCCTCTTCCCTCACTCGTTGCGAGCAGTGCTTTACCGTCGCTGCGATACGCGATCGATTCGCCCTGCTTGCGCTTGCCGAGATCGAAGCCAACCATCTTCTGTTTCCAGATGTCGTTGAAGTCGTTACTGCCGGCCAGTCGATAACCATGCGAAAGATTGGCGAAGTGC
>DATEWS010000751.1:0-9581 GCA_035257785.1 Pyrinomonadaceae bacterium | reverse complement strand
AGCAACAGGACTGCCAGTCACGATGGATAACGACGCGAACGCCGCCGCTCAAGCTGAACTTTGGTTTGGTCGTCCCGAGATTCGCGAAGTGCGCGACTTCATTCTCGTCCTCGTCGAAGGTGGTGTCGGTACTGGAATCGTTTTTGATGGACAGGTTTATCGCGGAGAGAATGGCGCAGCGGGTGAATTCGGACACATGACGATCGGACAGGGTGCGCCCGTCGCTTGCGCCTCGGGTAGCCGTGAATGTTGGGAAGCATTTGCTTCAGAACGTTCGGCACTCGCTCGCTTCAAAGGTCTTTCCGGCGGTCGAAACGGCGCTGCGAAGACAAATTTCGGAAAGCTGATCGATCTTGCGTTAACGAGCGAAGGTCCGGCTCGTACTGCACTAAGAGAGACTGCTTATTTTCTCGGCATCGGCATCGCGAACCTGATTCGCGGTCTTGCTCCACAGGCTGTAATTGTTGGTGGTCCAATCGTGCGCGCCTGGCCAGTTATCTCAACCGATATCCGAACTACAGTCGAAGCGACAATCTGTCGCGGGCTTCCAACGACGCGCATCATTGCTTCAACACTCGGTCCCGAACCAACGCTCATGGGTGCTTTGAGTCTCGTCCTCGCGAGTAAGTTTGCGTCCGTGTCGGTGACGTAAAGCCTCTTCAATTAGTTGGCGTCCCGAACAAAATCCCGCTGGAAAATAGTCCTTGACAGGTCCAGGAAAAGGGTTTAAATACTTTTGGTAGCCTCTGCAACAAAGTAGCAACAGAACAACTTAATCAGCTTTTTTCGTCTCAGGGTCCGCAGGCGGTTTAGGAACTCTAGATTTAACTTCAGGAATACCGAGGAGGTGTTGTATGTCGATTAGGTCTTGGGTGCAGGCGTCACTTCTCCTGCTGAGTATAGGTCTGCTTGTCGCCGTGCACGCCCAGTCGAGCACAACGGGAAACATCACCGGCACGGTTCGAGACCCGCAGGGCGCCGCGGTGCCCAAAGCGGAAGTCACGATCACGGATGAGAGGAACGGCACGTCGCGCACAGTCACGGCGACTGAAGACGGCTTCTACAACGCGACCAGCTTACCGGCCGGCATGTACACCATCAGCACCGCTCCTACGGGATTCAAGAAAACCGTCACCACCGGCGTCGAGCTTCACGTCAACGAAAACAAGACGGTGAACCTCGATCTGCAAGTGGGCGCGGTGACGGAGACGGTTACCGTCACGAGCGAATCAACGCCAGTCGAGCTACGCAGTGGCGAAGTCAGCAGTTTGATCTCCGAGAAACAGGTGACGGAGTTGCCGTTGAATGGTCGCAACTACGCACAGCTCGCGCTGATGGTTCCGGGTGTCTCTCCAGTAACGCAGGCAGGCGCGGGGGGCGCGTTTGCGACTCGTGGTACCGGACTCAACGCGGGCGTTGATATGTCAGTCAACGGCAACCAGTCAAACTCGAACCTGTGGACGGTTGACGGCGTCAACAACATGGACGTCGGATCGAACCGCACGTTGCTCGTGTTTCCGTCGGTGGATTCGATTCAGGAGTTTCGCGTCGAGCGCAACAGCTTCAGTGCCGAGTTTGGGCAGGCGCAGGGCGCCGTGGTCAACCTGATCACGAAGGGCGGCAGCAATGATTTTCACGGCAGCGCGTTCGAGTTTTTCAGAAACGATGGGCTGAATGCGAATAACTTTTTCCTGAACCGGGCCGGCCAGCCAAAACCGCAGTTGGATTACAACAACTACGGCGGCAACTTCAATGGTCCAATCATCAAGAATCGACTGTTCTTCTTCTGGTCAGAGGAGTGGCGACGTGAGCGTCGCGGCCAGGTGCTTTCAGCGCACGTGCCGACCGCGGCAGAGAAGCTTGGCGACTTCAGCGGCTCGTTAACCGGAACCCTGCCGCGCGATCCTGCGACTTGCCATAACGTGCCTGATCCAACTCCGACAGATCCGAATCGCCAGAAACTGGTCTGCGATCCGTTTCCGGGCAATAAAATTCCGCAAAACCGGCTCAGTCCCGCAGGCCTCGCGTTCGTGAAACTTTTCCCGGATCCGACTGGTCCAGGTATCGGTGATTTCGCAACGTCGCAACTACAACCGATCGATACTCGCCAGGATTCCATCCGCGGCGACTTCACGATCAACGATAAAGCCAACCTGATGGTGCGTTATATCAATGAGAAATGGACGCACCTTGGAGCTACCGGCAACTTCTGGGGCGACTCTTCGTATCCGACGCTCGCGTCTGACTGGAGCCAGCCGAGCCACAGCTTCGTTGTTAAGCTGACAAACACGATCACGTCGAAGGCCGTCAACGAATTCCAGTTTTCAATTGCCGGCAACGACATAATCATCACCACTTCACCGGACACGCAGGCGTTGCAGGATGAAATCGCTTCCAAGATTCCGACGGTCTTCCCACACGGTGGTGACGGCCTGATCGGCGGTACTGTTCCTTCGCTTTTCTGGGGCGCGGGTGGTTACTCGAACATCTGGCACCAGGCGCCGTGGGCCAATCGCGAAGACCTCTATATCTGGAAAGATGACTTCTCGCTCGTTAAGGGAGCGCATGAGTGGAAGTTCGGCGGTCTCTTCAGTCACAACTTCAAAGACGAGCCGGGCAACGGCGCGGGCGGAGGTAATCAGCAGCTTTCGATTCAGGGATGCGGCGAGCAAACGCTTCACTGCATTGCGGACCTGCTGTTGAAAGACGCCGTTCTCCTGAATTACACGGAGATCGCCACCACTGAAATCGGCGAAGGTCGCTGGCGCGACTTCGAGTTTTATGGAAACGACACGTGGAAGCTTCATCCGCGCGTGACGTTGACCGCCGGTCTTCGTTACTCAGTGTTCACGCCGGCGTGGGAGAAAGACAATCACATCTCCAATTTCTTCCCGAATCTTTACAACGGAACCGATTTCAACACCGGTCTCGTAACTGCCGACGAAGCGGTCGCGATGGGACTCTCTCGATCCACCATCAACACTTTCAAGAAAGGCTGGCAGCCTCGTGTTGGTCTTGCCTGGGACGTGTGGGGAACTGGAAGGACGTCCGTTCGAGCAGGTTTCGGGCGCTACATGAGCCGCTCCAACGTCATTGAAGATCTCCTCCGCATGACGGCCAATCCGCCGTGGACCACCACCGTAAGCGCGGGGTCAGGGTGGAACGGTCTTGGTACAACTTTGGCCAACTGCCCGACGTGCCGCAGTCTCGACACGATCAATCCGGGACTGAAGAACAACATCGCGGGCGTGAATCCAAATGCCGGCTTCAATGCGGTTGATCCAAACTTCAGGCCGCCTGAAAGCTACCAGTGGAACCTGACTGTTTCGCATCAGTTGTTCAAAGATACGGTGCTCGAGGCTTCTTATATCGGCAACCACGGTCTGCACATCTGGCGGCGTAATGTGAATCGCAACGACATTGCTCCTGACTTGCCTTGCAGGGGCGCGGCGTGTGACGGCAGCAACCGACCAGCACGATTACAAATATCGCGCGCTGCACTCGGCGTAACCACATCGCCACTTAATCCAGACGGCACCCCGGTGTTCTCCGATTTTGCCGGTCAACTGACAGCCGACAACCGTGTCCTCCGTGGCATTGGCAGTATCACCACTGACGAGTCAAACGGTAACTCCAGTTACCACGCGTTGCAGTTGTGGCTCAACCGCCGCTTCAGCAACAAGCTTGCGTTCCAGGCAGCATACACGTGGGGACACGCGATTTCCGACGTCGCCTTAACCTCGTTCACGAATACGACGAGCGATCCATTCAACTTCGCTAGTGATAGAGGCGACGCGGACCTCGATCGTCGACAGACGTTCGTAGGCAATCTGGTCTATGTGCTGCCAAGATTCAGTCAGTGGGGTAAGGCGGCTGAATTCGCGCTTGGTGACTGGCAGTTGAACGCCATCGCTTCGTACTTCGGCGCTACGCCAGTCGATATCACGACCGGCGCAAACACCCTGGGTACGGCGAGTGCAGTCGGGCAGCGTCCGAATTACACCGGCGCGCCACTCTATCTCGAGGGCGATCCCACGAGGCACCTGAATCCGGCAGCCTTCGCGCGGCCGGCGCCCGGTCAATTGGGCACCCTCGGCAAAGGCTCTGTGCGTGGCACACCAATAACCAATATCGACTTTTCGTTGGCCAAGAATTGGAGATATCGCGAGCGTTATGGATTCCAGTTCCGCGCGGAATTCTTCAACGTCTTGAACCATGCCAATTTCGTTGGTTACGATCTTGATATCCGAAACTCGACGTTCGGCCAGTTGAATCAGACGCTGGCGTCGCGCGAGATCCAACTCGGTATCAAATTTACCTTCTGATATACTCCCCAGCGATCGGAACAATCCATCCACAGATTGCACAGAATCTCTTCTGTGTAATCTGTGGATGAGGTTTTAAATAATGATGTACCTGCGCCTGATCGCTCTCGCTTTCCTGCTATCTTTCTTTCTCGTCCCGCCGCAGGGAGATCTGTTTCGCAAACACTACGAAAGCGCGAATGCCAATCGTCGCGCCGGAAATTACGACGCGGCGGAAGCGGAGTTCAAAGTCATCCTGGCTTTGGCATACAAACAGCTCGGCAAGATCTACTCCGCCCAAGGCAACTACCCGGCGTCTATAAACGCTTTCGAAATCGCACTCGCGACACTCGATGCAAACGACGCGCTCATCGACTTATCAATCTCATACTTTCATACCGGTGAATACAGCAAAGGTATCAAACCGCTGCAACGCGTGCTCGCTACCGACACGCAAAATCCAGTTGCCCACCACATGCTCGGCAAGTCGTATTTCATGATGGCTGAGTTTGATAAAGCGGCTCACGAGCTTCAGGAAACACTCAGAATCTCACCCGGCGACTACGACGCCGAATACACGCTCGGTCTCTGCTACCTGAAACAGAAGAACGTTGCGCAGGCGCGGCAGCTTTATGAGCGCATGGCGGATCGCATGGGTAATCGGCCGGCGTTGCGGGTGCTCATCGGACGCGCTTATCGCGAGACCGGCTTTCTGGCGGAGTCGATCGAAGAGTTCAAGAAAGCAATCGAGTTGGATCCAAAGTTCCCGCGCGTTCATTACTATCTCGGCTTAACCTACTTATATAAGGACGGCGCCGCTCGCATTCCGGATGCGATGGAAGAGTTTAAGATTGAGCTCGCAGCAAATCCGGACGAGTATTTCGCCAATTTCTATCTCGGCATTCTTTACATCATGGACCGGAAGTGGGAACCCGCGATCGCGTTACTCGAAAAGGCTACGCAGAAGCAACCGAACAATCCCGATCCTTATTTCCATCTCGGCCAGGCGTACCAGGGCGCCGGAAAACACAAGGAAGCGATAGAAGTCCTGCAGAAAACGATTGCACTCAATCCGTCACTCGCACACAACGACTACCAGGTCACGACCGCGCATTACCGGCTCGGTCAATCGTTGATCAAAGTCGGGCGGACTGCTGAAGGCGAGAAGGAGTTGCAGATCTCTGCCGATCTTAAGTCGAAGGGTTTCAAGCTCGACGAGAAAAAAGTCGGTGATTTTCTGAGTGGTAACAACGCGGCCGATCAATCCGGCAAAGAATTAGTGAAAGCGGAAGGCGTGATCGCGGACCCGGAGCCACTCGATCCGGGAGCATCGGAAAAGCTCAAAGAGGAAGAGTCCTACTACAGCAAAGTTGTTGCGGCCGGTCACAACGGCATCGGTCTCCTTCGTGCGGACCGGCAGGATTTTCGCGAAGCGGCCGCGCAGTTTGCGATGGCGGCGAAGTGGAATCCGAACCAGGAAGGTCTCAACTACAATCTCGGACTCGCGCTTTACAAATCCGAGTCGTACAAAGAAGCGATCCCCGCGCTGGAAAACGAGCTCAAGATCAACCCGTCAAACGTCGGTATCAAGCAGTTACTGGGTCTCAGCTACTTCGCCATCAGCGACTACGGCCGAGCTTCGGCAATGTTGACTGAAGTGGTCGCTGCGAAGCCTCAGGAGGCCGCGCTCTACTATCCGCTCGCGCTCTCGTTGATTAAAGACGGCAAACTCGGCGAAGCGGATCGCGTTGTAAAACAGATGGTCGCAGTTGGTGAGAACACGCCACAGCTTCACATCCTGTTCAGCCAGGCGCATTACGAACGTGGTGAAGTCGATAAAGCGCTCGAGGAGTTGCGCAATGCGTTGTCGCTCGATAACAACGTGCGCCTGGCTCATTTTTACACCGGGTTGATTTACCTTAAGGGTGGCAAGTTTCCGGAAGCGGCGCGCGAATTCCAGGCCGAGCTCACACTGAATCCGAATGACTTTCAGGCGAAGTATCATCTGGCTTTCGTCGTGTTAGCCCAACAGGAAACGGAACGCGGCATCACGATGATGCGCGACATCGTGCGCGAGCAACCGGAGTTTGCCGACGCTCGTTACGAACTCGGCAAAGCGTTGCTTCAAAAAGGTGACGTGAAGGGCAGCGTCGAGAACCTCGAGATCGCCGCACGCTTAAAGCCCGAAGAGGCTTACGTTCATTATCAGCTCGGTCGTGCTTACATCGCCGCCGGTCGCAAAGCTGAAGGCGAAAGCCAGCTCGAGATCTCGAAACAGTTAAAAGAGAAGGCGCGAACCAAAACGAATGAATAGCCCGTTGCGTACTGCAAGTGAAGAATTTTTCTCACGCAACGGCGCAACGGCGCAACGAAAATTGCACAGGACTCTAACTCTCTTAGCGGTGTTTTCTCTTTGCGTCTGCCTCTGCGCCTTTGCGCCACTGCGTGAGAAATATACTTCCGCTTCACAACCGTTAAAATTTACTGATATCACCGCGCAAGCCGGCATCACTTTCAAACACGTTGCGTCGCCGGAGAAGAAGTACATCGTCGAATCGATGAGCGGCGGTGTGGCGATGTTCGATTACGACAACGACGGCGATCTCGATATTTACCTCGTGAACTCGCTGACCGTCGATCTCGTGAAGTCGAAAGGCAAAACAAAAAGCGAGCTTTATCGCAACGACGGTAACGGCAAGTTTACGGAAGTCTCGGAGAAAGCCGGCGTGAGCGACATCGGCTGGGGCATGGGCGTCGCCGTCGGCGATTACAACAACGATGGTTTCGAAGATCTCTACGTTACCTGTCTCGGGCCGGATCACCTGTTGAAGAACAATGGCAACGGAACGTTCAGCGACGTCACTGCGAAAGCCGGCGTCAACGATCCCCGTTGGACCACCGGCGCTTCGTTCGTCGATTACGATCACGATGGCGATCTCGATCTCTTCGTCTCCAACTACGTCGATTTCGACATCGACAACCTGCCGGAGTTTGGCCAGGGCAAGACCTGCCAGTACAAATCGATTCCGGTGCAGTGTGGTCCAAGAGGTTTGAAAGGTGCGGGCGACACGCTCTTTCGAAACAACGGCGACGGCACGTTCACTGACGTTTCGAAAGAAGCCGGCGTTTCGGACCCGAATGGTTATTACGGTCTCGGCGTGCTCACGAGCGACTTCGACGACGACGGCTGGGTCGATATTTTTGTCGCCAACGACTCAACGCCTAACTTTCATTACCGCAACAAAGGGAACGGCACGTTTGAAGAGATCGGGTTTCCGGCAGGAACGGCAGTGAACGAAAATGGCAGCGAGCAGGGCAGCATGGGCGTGACCACCGGCGATTACGATCACGACGGTAAGCTCGATATCTTCATTACCAACTTCGCCGACGAATACAACACGCTTTATCATAACGACGGCAAAAACTCGTTCACGGATCTTTCATATGCGGCGAAGGTTGCGGCAGTGAGTTTGCCATACGTCGGTTGGGGCACGAAGTTTTTCGATTACGATAACGATGGCTGGGCTGACTTGTTTGTGGCCAACGGTCACGTTTACCCGCAACTGCCGGGTTATCGGCAGCCGCGCTTGTTGCACCATAACAATCGCGACGGCACATTCACGGAAGTCTCTGCCGACTTTGGCGCCGTGTTGACAGAACTTCGAGCCAGCCGCGGGGTTGCGTTTGGTGACATCGACAACGATGGCGACGTCGATCTGTTGATCACAGATCTTGACGGTGCTCCGCAACTGTTGCGCAACGACGGCGGCAACGCGAACAACTCGATCCTCGTCAAGCTGGTTGGCGTGAAGAGCAATCGCAGCGGCATCGGCGCGCGCGTGACTGTCGTATCGGGAGACGTAACGCAAACTGACGAAGTGCGCAGTGGGGACAGTTACCTTTCACAAAGCGATCTGCGGTTGCACTTCGGACTCGAGAAGCGCACGAAGGTCGATTCAATCCAGGTGCGTTGGCCCAACGGCACAGTTGATAAGATTTCGGGCGTGGGCGTGAACCGGATCATCACGATCAAAGAAGGCCAGGGCAAGGTCGATGAGAAAGAGTTCAATAAGTAGCCACGGGCAGGAGCAGAGTTCAGGAGCAGGTTTCTCCTGTTCCTGCTTGCTGCTCCTGCTCCTGATTTCGTGCCTCTTTGTGGCTAATGTTCGATCGCAGAGCCCGGACGTGGTCCAACTCTTCGAGCAGATCGCAACCCTCATCCAAAACAATCGTCTCCCCGAAGCGGAAAAAGAGCTCAACAGTATCCTGCGCGTCACTCCCGACTTGCCGGTAGCTCTAAACCTGCTCGGCACGATTCGCGCCAAGCAGGATCGATTACTCGAAGCGGAGACACTCTTTCTCCGCGCGCTGAAGAAAGACGACAAGTTCACCGGCGCGCGCATGAACCTCGTCTATCTGTATTTACTGAAGCGCGCTCCCGACAAGGCGATCCTTCAGTTGAAAGAAGTGCTTGCTGTTGAACCCGAAAATACAGAGGCAATGGTGACGCTCGGCGACACCTACCTCGCGAAAAACGATCTCGCTAACGCCGAAGAGAATTATCTAAATGCTCTCCAGGGACGGCTCGACAATGCGGGCGCGTTGTTTGGTCTCGCGCAGATCTCGCGACTCAAAGGTGAAACAAAAGAACCCGCCATCTACCTGAATCGCATCGCCACTCTAACCGCGGATTCGAAGTCGCCGGAGTTTCTCTACAAGTTCGCGCTCGAGGCCATGCGAGCCAACATGTTCGACGAAGCGAAGTCAGCCTTGCAGCGCGCCGTCGAACTGCGGCCGAAGGAGCCTTCGTATCTACTTGCGCTCGGCATTGCGTGGTTGCGAAAAACAGATCTCTTCGAGGCTGAAAAACTGTTTCGTCACGTACTCGAGATTCAACCCGGCAACGCGCAGGCTCAGTTACACCTCGGTTATGTTCTGCTGATTCAAAAGAAACCCGCTGAAGCGCGCGTGTGGCTTGAGAAGAGCGCGCGCTCGGGTGCCGCGATTCCTGAAGTTCCTTACTATCTCGGCCTCGTGGCCCAGGATCAGGGCGATGACAGCCGGGCGATCGCGTTATTTCAAAAGGCTGTGCAGCTACTGCCATCGTACGCGCTTCCACGCATCGCGCTCGGCTCGACTTACCTGCGGCTCAAAGACTACGAAAAGGCGCGGCAGGAGTTGGAAACAGCCGTCAAGCTCGATCCCGAGGACCCCTCGGGACACTACAACCTCGCGTTGTTATACGCGCGCACGAAACAGCCCGACAAAGCCCAGGAA
>DATEWS010000750.1:0-10018 GCA_035257785.1 Pyrinomonadaceae bacterium | reverse complement strand
TCTCGCGCCTTCGGCGCTCTGACTTTTTAGCCGAAGCCTCACGACAACACGACAACAACAGCTTCAGATCCTCGCCGTGATGTTTCTTATCACGCTGTTGTCGGCATTGACGATTGCATCCGCCAGCTCTCGTTTGCTTGAATGAAGTTCGAGAACTTTTTCCTCGACCCTGGCGCGCGTTATGAGTCGATAGGCGCGGTTGCCTTTCACTTGGACCAGCACGTCAGAATCAGAGTGTTCGAGAATCTTGACCGCGCCTAAGAGGTCGTTGTCACTCGCTGATACTAACAATAATGATAGTCATATTTGATTTCCACCACGCTTCGGCTCTGTGTACATAGATTGTGGTATCATGTACACACAGTGGAGGAGCTTGTAATGAAGCAATCGAGTGCGAAGCGCGTACCTAAACACAAACACCTACTGCTCGATCAGGAAAAAATCGAGAAAGCACAAAAGGCTCTGGGTGCTCGGACAGAGACCGAGGCCATTGAACGTGCTCTGGAAATTGTAATTGGTGAAGCAGAGAAGAACCGCCGTGCTTGGGCTGCCACGGAGAAATTCGTTAAGAACGGCATTGAGATCAAAGATGTGTTTGGCCGCTTGAACGGGAAGTAAGCCAATGGCGGGCATAGTTTTTGACACGTCAGTATATATCTCGGCAATTCGGCGTGGCGATGCTGGTATTTTGGATTTGCGCCGTGCTAGCCGCGTCGGAGCCCAGAATTCACAGCCACTTTGGTTGAGCGCGGTCGTTTTGTCTGAATTGTTGATTGGTGCAGTTGATAAAACTGCACGCCGGCGTTTGCTGGAAATGGAGAAAGAATTTGTTCGGGTAAATCGTCTACTCGTGCCGCAACAAAGCGACTGGCGACTGTCGGGCGAGGTTCTGTCACTAATCGGCCAGCAATCCGGGTATGAGCAGGTTAGACGTGCGCGCATGACAAACGACGCATTGATTGCAATGAGTGTCGCGCGTAATGGTTTTGTGGTGTTTACAAAGAACGCTCAAGACTTCGAGCAGATTGCGAAATTTCGACCATTTAAATGGGAGCAACTCTAAAGTTTTCATCGCAGTGTGATGGCACAGTCGTCAGACGCATTCCATTCCATTGATCTCAAGGAGAACACTATGCCTGTAGCTCGCGGTTTACCGTCGCGCTTTGTATTGCTCATCGTCGTATCTCTGTTGTCGCTCACCCTGGCGAACGCCCAGGAGTTGTCGCCGGAGCTTCGGGGGAAGATCGATAAACTGGCTAATGATGCGTTGGCGAAGTCAGGGGTGCCGAGCGCGTCGATCGCCGTTGTAAAAGATGGAAAGATCGTTTACTTGAATGCTTACGGTTCGGCGCGACTCGAACCAAAGACGCCCGCAACTTCGGCAATGCGATACAGCATCGGTTCCATCAGTAAACAATTCACAGCCGTAGCGATGTTGCTACTGCAGGAGCAGGGAAAGCTGTCACTCGACGACAAGGTCGCGAAGTTTATCCCTGATCTGACGCGCGCGAATGAAGTCACGATCAGGCAGTTGTTGTCGCACACGTCCGGCTATCAGGATTACTGGCCACAGGACTACGTGATGCCGATGATGCTACAGCCCGTCACGGCCGCGAAGATCCTCGACACGTGGGCGCGAAAGCCGTTGGATTTTGATCCGGGAACAAAGTGGCAGTACAGCAACACAAACTACGTAATCGCCGGCGTGATCATTGAAAAGGTCAGTGGCAAACCACTCCTGCAATTCCTGAAGGAAAAAGTTTTCTCGCCGCTCGGCATGTCCAGCGTGGCTAACATCGACGAAAAGAAGTTAGGGGATACAGATCCGACGGGCTACATGCGCTACGCGCTTGGTCCATTGCGCGTGGCGCCGAAGGAAGGACCAGGCTGGCTCTTCGCTGCCGGCGAGCTTGCGATGACTGCCGAAGATCTGGCGAAGTGGAATATTTCCATCATGGACCAGAAACTCCTGCGACCAGCTTCATATCGAGAGTTGGAACGTGAGGCACAACTAAACAACGGTCTGGGAACCCGTTATGGACTCGGCGTCAGCCTCGCAACAGAAGCCGGACACCGCGCGGTGTCACATGGTGGTGAAGTATCGGGATTTGTCTCGGAAAGCATTGTCTTTCCCGATGAGCGAGTTTCAGTGGTGGCGCTAACAAATCAGGATGCCTCGTCCGCAGCCGATGATATTGCCCACGGGATCGTTCCGTTGCTCTTCGAACAGAATGATCCAGCAACACCCGCGAAAACCGAGCAGGCGAAGAAGATTTTTGAAGGACTACAGCACGGCACGATCGACCGTTCGCTATTCACTGACAACGCAAACGCCTATTTCAGCGAACAAGCATTGCAGGACTTCGCGAGTGGTTTAGGACCGCTGGGTACACCCAAACAGTTCACCCAAGTGCGACAAGGATTGCGCGGCGGAATGACACTGCGAGTGTACTTAGTCGGTTTTGATAAACAGACACTACGCGCGTGGACGTACGAGTTGCCAAATGGCAAGTTGGAGCAGTACCAAATCGCGGTGCAGAATTAGCCAAGCGCCACGGCGTTAACACGTCTCTTTTCATAAGACCGCCGATTGCGGAGCTTGTGCGGGTCTGTCACCACGATACTGCCGTACATGAGTCTCAACACGCCCGAAGCTTCCAACTGTTTGAGCGCCTCCCACGTTTTCTGTCGTGATGCCCCGACCATATTTGCCAGATCCTGCTGGGTGATCTTTATCGTTACGTGCTGATGAGACCATGCGTCCGGCTCATTGGCTATGAGCTCGATCAAAGCATCCCGGACGCGCGTGGAGACATCGTTGCAGATGACATTGAGCAGCTGAGCTTCGGCCTTCTTTAACCTCAGACCCACAAACTTGAGCAACTGCAACGCCAACTCCGGATAAGTTGTCAACAACGATTCAAAATCCTTTCGCTGTATTTCGCATAGCAGTGAAGCCTCGAGAGTCTGAGCCGAAGTCGTGCGCGGAATGCCGAGGAGCGTACTCGTTTCACCGAAAATCTCGCCTGGACCAAGTATCTCATGCACTACTTCGTGCCCATCTTCGCTTAAAGCCGTGATCTTCATCCGGCCTGTTTGCAAAAAGTAAATGCTGTCGGCGGGGTCGCCGTGCACATAGACCCATTCACCGCGCCGATGCTTTGTTCTTCGCATCATCGCGTTGAAGCGATGCACTGCCTCCTGACTCATTCCGTTGAACAGTTCGAGCCGGCTTAAGAAACAAACGTTTGAAAAATCGCGAGCAACACCTATCGATGAGGACATGTTGGTACTTCCTAACCAACCCGAATTTACCTTGCAGATTTTCATTCTGATGCAAGGCAGACGGGCGCTGTGTGTAATTACAGTTGAGTGGTTAACAAGTTATGACGGGAGGGGGAGCAGTAGTATCGCAGAAAGTGTGGCAATTGTCACCAGCGTGACATTCATGCTTATCACTGCGGTGTATTCTCACGATTCCACTCAGCGCTTTTGCAGATCGCTTAATCGTTTAGGCCTGTGACGGAGCTCAAAACTTCTCGTCACTTAGAAACTGACACATAACCAAGCCACCTCAGATCCATTTGGCTCTGAATCAGGTTACGCATTGCTGGAACATGCAACCCCCACCGTTCCGCTTCTGCGAATTACCTACTGAGATTTTTTGCACTAGCAAAGGAGAAATAGATGTCCGATAGAAACTTCTTTTTGTCTCCAAAGGCCTCCAAAGCTCGCTTGCGTGAAGCCGAGCAGGCTCGAAGGAACCGATGGGAGATTATCCAAGCAAACTCTCATGGACAGGTCTCGCGTCGTGACCTGATCAAAATGGGATTATTTACTTCAGCGGGTCTGCTGGTTCCGATCAGCGGCCTCAGTCCATTTGCGCGCAGCGCATTTGCCGACTCCAACATCCCGACCGGACTTCCACCCAGTCCGCTGCTTAATAACACCACAGCTTTTTCGACCGCGATGCCACGCTTCGACGTATTTCCGCGAATCCCTGTTGCTGCTTTGACTCCCGCACCCACGGCCGAGTCGAATCAGACACAGCAACCTGTTGACCCGGCGCTGGGCGGAGGCACTGGTCCGATCGAGGGGCGTCCCCCGGGACCGATCTGGGCGCATCAACAGTTCGGCCTTCTTCCACCAGCGATCGCCGTCGATGCTTCAGTGGAAGGAGCTAAAACCAATAACACTTACAATCCTGCTGTTCCACCAAATCAGAATTCGGGCATCAACCCGGCCGATCCGATCCCGTTCAAGCTTCACCCAAGACTGCCCACCCAGACCGCTGTGAAGATGTGGACTTATAACGGAACTATTCCGCCGAAGCTCATGCAGGTCCGGTACGGCGAGCCAGTGCTCTTCCGTCTCCATAACAGACTGCCGGCTCAGCAAAACCAGAACGGCGGCTTCGGCATTCATACGATTTCTACTCACGAACATAACGGACATCACGGGGCGGAGAACGACGGCTTCACCGGCGCGTACTTCTTCCCGAACCA
Source organism: Pyrinomonadaceae bacterium (assembly GCA_035257785.1). Classification (GTDB taxonomy): domain Bacteria; phylum Acidobacteriota; class Blastocatellia; order Pyrinomonadales; family Pyrinomonadaceae; genus PSRF01. The sequence continues at coordinate 5,513 of DATEWS010000750.1, read as the reverse complement.
GTTTTACGACTATCACTATCCAATCGTGCTGGCTGGTCGTAACTCGATCAACACCACCGCCACGGATTCTCGAGCCTCGGGTCCCACAGATGCGGGCGGCTTGATGAAAGTACCAGGCGACTGGCACGAGACGATGAGTACTCACTGGTTCCACGATCACATGTTCAGCTTCACCGCGCAGAACGTCTATAAGGGCATCGCTGGGATGTTCAATATTTATAGTGGTCTCGATCGTGGCGCTGAAGACATTATCGACGGCGTTAACCTCAGACTGCCGAGCGGACGCGCCAGCGCTAGCGGAAAATCGTGGGGCAACCTCGATTATGACGTGAATTTAATGATTGCTGACAAGGCGTGGGACTCGCAGGGGCAACTCGCGATGGACATCTTTGAGTTCGACGGGTTCCTCGGCGATCGAATGACCGTGAACCTCACTTACAAACCGTACTTTGAGGTCGAGCGGCGCAAGTATCGCTTCCGTATCCTGAATGCGTCAGTCTCACGTTTCTTCAAGATCGCGCTGAGTGATGGCTCGCCGATGATCCAGATCGCCAATGACGGTAATTTGTTACCGCACCCGGTAACGCTCACCCAACTTGACGAGCAGGGCATCGCGGAACGTTACGATATCGTCATCGACTTCTCTCGTTACAGCGTTAACCAGACAGTTTGGATGGTTAACCTCGCTGAACATCAGGACGGTAAAAGGGTGTCCAAAGATCTGAGTCTGTCGGAGGCGCTCTCCGGCAACTCGGACGATCCTTGCGTAGGAAAATTCCTTGAGTTCAGGATCGTTCGTGATCCAGCACAGCCCGATATTAGTCAGGTGCCTTCAACGCTGATTCCGAACCCGGACCTGTCCAATATTCCGGTGGCCCACGAACGTACCTTCGAATTCAACAGCGGTGCCAATCAGACGACGAACGATCCGATCACGACGTTCTTCGGTCCGTGGGGCATTAAGACTGACAATCAAGGACCGACGCTCGCAGCCGACTTTGGCCGGATCTCAGCGGCGCCAAAATTCGGCACGCGAGAGGTATGGACATTGAGGAACGGTGGCGGTGGCTGGGATCACCCGATTCATATCCATTTCGAGGAGTGTCAAACTCTCTCTCGTGATGGAAGTACCTCGAAGGTTCCAGCCTGGGAGAAAGGGCGCAAGGACGTCTGGCGCCTGAGACCTAGCGGCGAAGTGAAAATCACGCTTCAGTTCCGCGACTTTGGCGGCATGTTCATGGAGCACTGCCATAACACGATGCACGAAGACAACGCGATGCTCTTGAGGTGGGAAATCGATGGTGCCGGCACGCCGTTCTTGAACCCGTTGCCGACTCCGATCCCGAAACCGCAGGGAGTCACGTTTATGGCCCCGGACGACATACTTCCGACCGCTTTCTACGATTAAGAGGCCGAAGAAAGGAGAGACACATGAACACACAACTAAATATAAAGACGGGCCGATGGCTAATCAGTCCAAACGTCGTAACACTCCTGATCGGTATCGTTGTGGCTTTGGTTTTGGGTGGTCCAAACGTCCAGGCGCAGACCACGGCTCCAGCAGGTACTGTCGACAGTAGCATCACGCTTTCGGCCAAGGCCTCGCTGACCGACACACAGGGCTCCATCACAATCACTGGCAACGTGATTGTTACTGGCAGAAGGGTCATAGATACCACCAACGCTGCGACGCCGGCAGTGGTATTACTTGATCTCGATTTTTCCCAGGTGAAGGGAACGAGCGGGAAGAAAGTGTTTGTCACCGGCGATAATCACGCTACCGAGATCAGGCCGTTCCAAGCCTCTGATACGGTCATCGTAACGGTTCCCTACTACGACAGCACTAAAGATGGCCTGTCAGCCAAAACAATGCTGGCGACCGTTACGCTGAACTACGACGTCACCACTGGGAAGCTTACGAGTGGAAGCATCTCCATTGGGAACAACGTTGTTACATCGGATGCTGTTGGCACCACGACGCCTGTAGCGATTCAGTAATCGTGATTGAGATTGAGGCTGAGCGATCCGCAAATACGACGCGCGCCGGCACGCCGGTAAGCGTCGGAGGGTCGCTCACCTCAATACGTTTCAGTAAGGAGAAGTAAATATGAAACGCATAAACGGGAAGCTCCTTCTGCTTGGAGTGTTGATGCTTGGCATATCCCTGGCAATCAATTCCGTCATTCCCGCCGGAGTCAGTTTCGCTCAGGAGCAAAGCGTCGAATACAGTTGCCCGATGCATCCGGAAGTCAGGTCGAAGACTGGTGGCTCTTGCCCGAAGTGTGGGATGACTCTCAAGCAGGTAGAGAAACCGGATGTTTCGGACAAGACAGACTCGCAATGGGGTGAAACTCACTTTCCCAACGTTGAGCTGCTCACGCAGGATGGCAAGAAGGTTCGCTTCTATGACGATCTAATCAAGGGCAAGATCGTGGCTATCGATCTTATCTACACCACCTGCAAGTACAACTGCCCACTGGAGACCGCGCGACTCGTCCAGCTTCAGAAACTCCTGGGCGATCGTATGGGGAAAGATGTTTTCTTCTATTCGATCTCAATCGAGCCGGAACACGATACGCCCGAAGTGCTCAAAGAGTACGCGGCGAAATATCACGTTGGCCCTGGCTGGTTGTTCCTCACTGGAAAGACAGCAGACATCAAATTGATTAGCAAACGATTGGGACTGGATAAGCTTCCCAACGGTAACGATCCTGACGGCCACATGCCGAGCTTGCTCATCGGTAACGAAGCCACCGGGATATGGATGAGGAACTCGGCCCTCGACAACATTAAGTTTATGGCTACGAAGATTCAGCAGATGAGTGGTTATGGGGCGCAGGCGGTCAATATAGCATCAGCGAACAGGACCGAATCGGTGAAGCTCGATATCGACAAAGGGCAATATCTCTTTGCGGTGCGCTGCGCTGCCTGTCACACCATCGGAAACGGCGATAAGGTTGGGCCGGATCTTCTCGGTGTAACTAGTGTGCGCGATCGAGCATGGCTCGCCAGAATGATTACTGAGTCAGACAAATTGATTGCCGAGAAAGATCCGATCGCAACATCGCTGTTCAAAAAATACAAGGAAGTTCGCATGCCCAGTTTGCCTCTGCATGAAGAGGACGTGAATACGTTGATTGAATTCATGAAAATTCAAACTGCTCGCTTAGCGAACGGTGAGAAGACGGGAACGCAGAACTGAAATTAAGAGTCTTTAACGCTTTGTAGAAAAAACTTCGAATTCCAGCGAACCACTCTGTCATTGCTTTTGAAGTGAGTCGTCTCTTTGCAGTGCGGCGGCCTGGTGCTGGTTTGGCCTTTGATCAAACGTGATCGATACCAAATCGGCTCCAGGCCGCTGCACTGCGAACGGAATGTGGCATTGAAATTCTTCCAGCTACTACAGGTATTTTCAGTGTCCTCTACTGGACTGTATGGCACAGAGCGAGCACGGGTAGTCTTAGAGGCCCCAGCCTAATACTCCCTACCCCACTCAGTCAGTTGGCTCGCACCATAACTTAAGCGGTCGTCATACTTCCCGAAGTCAGGCGGCTTGAACTATAGACCTTTCCGGTCGTCCTGCGTGGGCGATTGGTGTGAAGACAGATTTCAGAGGAGATTTTTCAGGATGACAAGATTTTCGTTCAAGTGGTTGGCGGCGTTCGCGGCCCTCAGCCTGTTATCGATCGTTGCCTTCGCGCAGACGCAGACGACGGTTCCTGCCGCTCAATTGTCGCTGGGCATCACTCCAACAACTGTGAGCGCCGGCGGCACGGTGACCGTGTTCGGTTCGATCACCAACACTACCTCCAAGTCGGAGAAAGTGACCGTCAATTACGACGTGGTCGGCCCCTGCAACTTTACGGATACCTACTCGGTTAAAGTTACGCTGCGTGGCGGCGAGACCCGCACGGCCAGCACTAGTTATACGCTGCCCACCTGCGCGGGAGATTACACCGTGACGGCGACCGCCATCTCGGGCGGGTCAGTGCTGGACGTCAAATCAGCCACGGTCACAGTTCAGTGAAGCCGTGTTCCTCCGGGACGCAGCCCAGCGTCCCGGAAAGTTATGTGCTAGTTGATAAATTTGTGTTTTAGGATAGACACTAAACAAACAATCCTAATTTCCCCCAAACAAAATTTTACGCGGGGTGGTCCCGAGCATCCCGATCAATTATGGGGGAGTTGTGTGATGAAATTTCGAAAATCTGGCCGGCCGTGTCTCACGCTTTTATTCGCTATTCTTCTGTATGTAACTGCTGGTGGCTCGGCCGTCGCAGCAGTCCCGCCCGCACCGTCGCCAATTTCTCCGGCCGACGGCGCGAGCGTCACCGAGCCGTTCACGATCTCCTGGACAGCGGTCAGCGATCCGAGCGGCATCATCGCCTATAACTGGCAGGTCAGCTCGTCCGCCACCTTCACAAAGGTGATCCTCCAAAACTCGACGAATGGCGATACACAGGATTTGGTCAGCGGGCTCGCGAACGGCACCTATTTCTGGCGCGTGCAAGCCGCCAACGGGGCCTTTGAGCAGGGAGCATGGTCACAACCGCGCAGTTTCACAGTCACGGGCGCGGGCGGCGCGCCCAGTCTTGCACCAACGCAAGGCTACTCTACATTCCACCCATTCGAGGTGATGACTTTCACTTGGAGCTCGATCCCGGAAGCAGCTACTTACGTGCTCGAGTATTCGACTGATCCGAGCTTCCCCGTCTCCACAAGTGGTAAGTTCGACAACATTCCCGACACTAACTTCTCATTCGCGATCGCGAGTCCCGAAGGTAATTACTTCGCGCGCGTCTTCGCTGTCGATGCGAACGGTGTCTTCAGCGCACCATCGAACGTCATCACCTTTTCCGTTTTTTACAACAACCCGATTCCGCCGCCACCGGCAATCGTATCTCCGGTCAACAACCCGACGCTCACGTTGCCGCTGACGCTCACCTGGGAGCACGTCGCGAACCCGCAGCCGAGCGGTTACGAGATTCAGATCGCTAAGGACTCGTCGTTTCAGACGATTGAGAAGGACGATCCGCAGTTGAACGGTCCGACGCGCGAAGTAATTTCACTCACGCCGGGGCAGAAGTTCTGGCGCGTTCGGTCCGCGCAGGGTGACTCTTCGCCGACGACAGCCGCAGAGACCGCGTGGTCTGCGGTCGGCACGTTCACAATCAGTTCTGCACCGCCAACGCCGGTGTCTGTAACGCTTGCGAAGGACCCGCTCTACAGCGGCGAGACGACGTGGGTCGCGGTGCAGCTCACGGCGGCCGTTCCGGCGGGCGGAGCCACGATCAGCATGAACAGTTCTAACCCAGGCGCGTTGCCCGTTCCGGCGACGGTCACGATGCCCGGCAACACCGCCTGGATGCAATTCCAGGTGCAAGCGGGGCAGGTGTCTGCACTGACACCCGTGACACTGACGGCGATGCTCAACTCAGCTTCCGCGTCCGCGCAGTTCACCTTACAACCGCCTTCGTTGAAGTCGCTCACGATCTCGCCAGCGACGATCAGTG
>DATEWS010000749.1:0-6715 GCA_035257785.1 Pyrinomonadaceae bacterium | reverse complement strand
ACGCGCGTCGGGACGCGGTGGCGTTAACGATCCCGATGTGATCCAGGCGATGCCGCAACCGCGACCTGCGGATCCAAACAGGCCTACCGATCCGGACGCGGATGCGCGGGAGAGTCCGTTCTACACACCGCCGCAACTGCGGCCGCGTGTCGTGCTGCGATTTGCGCAGGATGAGAAGAACCTTTTAATCAGCGGCATGTTGGCGGGCGGCAACGAACTCGCAAACCGGCCCGCAATTGTCGACGTTCCGGTTGGTCGTGGTCACGTGGTGATGTTTGCGACGAATCCGATGTGGCGACACCAAACACAGGGCGAGTTTTTCCTGGTGTTCAATGCGGCGTTGAATTACGACAACCTGAGCGTCGGCCGCTCTGAGCCACGCGGCCAGGGACAACGCTCAAGCAGCGTCGACGAGGATCACTAGCTGATAAATTCTCTCGCGGCGGCGCCACGGCGCAACGAATTGTGATTTAGTCGTTGTGCCGCCGCGCCGCTGCGAGAGAAATCTTCTTTTTCAATGACAACAATTTTAAGCGACATCGAAACGCGCGTGCTTGGCTCATTGATCGAGAAACAAGTGACCACGCCCGAATACTATCCCCTCACGCTCAACGCGCTGACGCTCGCGTGCAATCAGAAAAACAATCGCCATCCGGTCACGTCGTATTCCGAGAACCAGGTTGCGGACGCGGTCGAGAGCCTGCGTGAGAAAAATCTCGCGTACGTTTTCTACGGCAGCACGAGTCGCGTGCCGAAGTACAAGCACGTGATGCCGGAAGTGATGCACCTGAGTCATGCGGAAGTGGCGGTGATGTGTGTGTTGATGCTGCGTGGCGCGCAGACGCTCGGTGAACTGCGCGGCAATGGCGGGCGGCTGCATGAGTTTTCGAGTCTCGAAGAAGTTGAAGCGACTTTGAACGGACTGATCTCGCGCGAGCCCGAGCCGCTGGTTGTTCGCCTGCCACGCCAGCCCGGACAGAAAGACGGTCGCTTCGCTCACTTGCTTTCGGGTGAGGTGAATGTCGAAGCGGTGTTTGAACCTGAACGTCCGGTTACGCGACGTGCTGGTTTAGAAGAGCGAGTGGAGGCACTGGCAGCAGAGGTTGAAAAATTGAAAGCGCAGTTTGAAGAATTCAAGAAACAGTTTGAGTAACACGGATGACACGGATTGAAAACGCGGATTTGCGCACGTTATAATGCATTTCACCTATGAAACTGGAACTATTTCACCCGGCAGTGGCGCGCTGGTTTGCTCGGAGCTTTCCCGCCCCAACCGATCCGCAGTTACACGCCTGGCCTGAAATTAAGAAACACCGGCATACGTTAATTGCCGCACCAACAGGATCCGGTAAAACTCTCGCTGCATTTCTCTCCGCCATCGACGATCTCGTTCGTCTCGGCGTCGAAGGAAAACTCGACGACTCCACACACGTCATCTACGTTTCGCCATTAAAAGCCCTCAGCAACGACGTGCAACGAAATCTCCAGGTTCCCCTCGAGGGAATTCAAGAAGAACTAAACACGCTCGGACTGCCCGAGGTAAACATTCGCACGCTCGTTCGTACCGGCGACACGCCCGCATCCGAACGCACGGCGATGACGAAGCGTCCGCCGCACATCGTCGTCACTACGCCCGAGTCGCTTTACATACTGCTGACCAGCGACGGCGGGCGACGAATGTTGGAAACTGCGCGAACGCTCATTCTCGACGAAATTCACGCCGTCGTCGGCGATAAGCGCGGCTCGCATCTCGCGCTTTCGATCGAACGACTCGAGCAACTCGTTCGCCAGCACAACACGGCGTTGATTCGCATCGGTCTATCAGCTACTCAGCGACCGATCGAAGAAGTCGCGCGATTTCTGGTCGGCACCGCAAACATCGACTCCAACAACAATCCCAACTGCACGATTGTCGACAGCGGTCACGCACGCAAACTCGATCTCGCGATCGAATTGCCTGAATCGCCTTTGCAAGCAGTAATGTCAGGCGAGGTCTGGAATGAAGTTTACGATCGCCTCGCCCAACTGATTCGCCAGCACAACACCACGCTCGTCTTTGTGAACACGCGCCGCCTTGCCGAGCGCGTATCGCGGCATTTGGGAGAGCGTCTCGGCGACGAAAACATCGCTGCGCATCATGGCAGTCTCGCGCGCGAACAACGTTTGATGGCAGAGCAGCGTTTGAAATCCGGCGAACTGAGTGCTCTGGTCGCCACTGCTTCACTCGAACTCGGAATCGACATCGGCGACGTCAATCTCGTTTGCCAGCTTGGTTCAACTCGATCCATCGCCAGCTTCCTGCAACGTGTTGGTCGCTCGAATCACACCGTCGCCGGTTTTCCGAAAGGCAGAATCTTTCCGCTCTCACGCGATGAACTGGTCGAGGTGGCCGCCATTGTCGATTCAGTCCGCCGCGGTGAACTCGATCACCTGGAAATTCCGGAACGACCGCTCGACATCCTGGCGCAACAGATTGTCGCGGCTGTAGCTGCCGAAGAGTGGGGCGAAGACGATCTCTTCGCCACAGTTCGTCGTGCTTATCCGTATCGCAACCTGGAACGCGAACAGTTTGATTCGATCATCCGCATGCTCGCGGAAGGTTTCAGCACTAAACGAGGACGGCGCTCGACGTACCTGCATCACGATGCGGTTAATCAACGATTGCGCGGGCGACGCGGAGCACGTCTCGCCGCGATCACGTCTGGCGGCGCGATACCTGACACTGCTGATTACGCAGTCGTGCTCGAACCGAGTGGTTTAGTTATCGGCTCGGTCAACGAAGACTTCGCGATTGAGAGTTTGCAGGGCGACATCTTTCAACTTGGAAACACGTCATGGCGTGTGCTCAGAGTCGAACAGGGCAAGGTGCGCGTTGAGGATGCCCATGGCCAACCGCCCTCGATTCCTTTCTGGCTCGGTGAAGCGCCGGCGCGCACACAGGAGTTGTCAGTCTCGGTATCACGTTTGCGCGAGGAAGTCGCAACGCGGGTTAACGCGGAAGAAGACGGATCGGGGGTCAACCTTGAGCCGGCCGTGCAGTGGCTTGAGGATGAAGTCGGGATTTCACGTTATGCGGCGGAGCAGATAGTTGAATACCTTGCGGGAGCGAAGATTGTTCTGGGCGTTATGCCGTCGCAGGATAATCTCGTGCTTGAGAGGTTCTTTGACGATAGCGGTAGCATGCAGCTCGTGCTTCACGCTCCGTTTGGCAGTCGTCTGAATCGTGCCTGGGGACTGGCCTTGCGCAAGCGTTTCTGTCGCAAGTTCAACTTCGAACTCCAGGCCGCGGCCACTGAAGACGCGATCGTTCTCTCACTCGGACCAACTCACAGCTTTCCGCTCGACGATGTCTTTCACTATCTGAACTCGAAAACTGTGCGCCAGCTTTTGTGCCAGGCTCTGCTGGACGCCCCGATGTGGAACATTCGCTGGCGTTGGAACGTCACTCGCTCACTCGCAGTCTTGCGACGACGCGGCGGTCGAAAGATCCCGCCGCAGTTGCAACGCATGGACGCGGAAGATCTGCTCACCGCGATCTTTCCTGACCAGGTCGCGTGCGCGGAGAACCTGCCCACTGGCGAAAGAGAAATTCCGACACATCCTCTCGTCGATCAAACAGTGAAAGACTGTCTCGAGGAGGCGATGGACATCGACGGTCTCGAGCATCTACTGACCTCCATCGAGCGAAACGAAAAGAACCTTTACGCGCGTGACGTGATCGAAGCGTCGCCTCTGTCGCAGGAAATACTCAACGCGCGGCCGTACGCTTATCTCGACGATGCGCCACTCGAAGAGCGCCGCACACGCGCCGTGTTTCAACGTCGCTGGCTCGATCCGGAAACTGCCGCAGACATGGGCAAACTGGACCAGGCGGCGATCGATCGCGTGCGCAACGAGGTTTGGCCTGAGCCGCGCAATGCCGACGAACTTCACGATGCGCTCGTTGAGCTTGGCTTTCTTACTGAAGAAGAAGCCGCTGGCTGGCAGGAGTTTTTTGCCGAGTTGAATGCCGTTCGTCGTGCAGCCGTGTTCACTACCGCCACTGGAAAGAAGCTCTGGGTTGCAGCCGAACGTCTGCCGCAACTGCAAGTCATTTATCCAAACGCGGAGTTGCAACCGGCGATTGTCGCTCCGGAAAGTGTTGCGCGAGTTACCTGGGGTTTGGAAGAAGCGCTCGTGGAAATCATCCGTGGTCGTCTCGAAGGAGTTGGACCAGTCACAGTTGACGCCCTCATCGCATCTTCAGGCTTAAATAAGCTCGACATCGAGACAGCTTTACTACGACTCGAGTCCGAAGGGTTCGTGATTCGCGGCAAATTCACACCGGGCACTGTCGAAACCGAGTGGAGCGCGCGCCGGCTCCTCGCTCGCCTTCACAGTTATACCCTCAATCGTTTGCGACAGGAGATCGAGCCGGTCGCGAGCACCGACTTCATTCGCTTTCTGCTCGCATGGCAGAAGGTCGCTCCGGACCACCAGATGGAAGGCCCGGAAAGTCTCAAAGCCATCATCGAGCAGTTGGAAGGTGTCGAAGCACCGGCGGCCGCATGGGAAGGCGAACTGCTGCCGTCGCGAATGGTTGAATACGATCCGGCATGGCTCGATGCGTTGTGCTTGTCCGGTGAAGTGGTCTGGGCTCGTTTGACTCCGCTGTCACGATCTTCAGAGAGCAGCGATAGGCGTGGTTCCGGACCAGTGCGCAACACTCCGATCGCGCTCCTGCGGCGCAAGAATTTCGCGCTTTGGAGTTCGGTGTTTCCACAGCCTGCGTCGGCAGGCAGCACCGAGTTTTCGACTACGACTCAAACGGTTTACGACTATCTCGCGACGCGCGGCGCTTCGTTCTTCACTGACATTGTCGAGAACACAAAGCTGTTGCGCAGCCAGGTTGAGGAAGCTTTGGCTGAACTCGTTGCAAACGGCGTAGTGGTGTCCGACAGTTTTGCCGGACTGCGCGCTTTGCTAACTCCCGGAAGTCGCAAGACGCAGGCGGCTGCACGTCGCAAACACCGGCAACCCGTTTACGAGATGTCGAGTGCCGGTCGCTGGTCCATACTCCAGCGAAGCAACGATCCGCAAACTTACAACGAATCCGCTTTGACTGAAGAAGTCGCGTGGGCGCTGTTGAAGCGTTACGGCGTAGTTTTCAAACGACTGCTCGAACGCGAGGGCACGGCGTTGCCTTGGCGCGTGCTGCTGCGTTTCTATCATCGACTCGAAGCGCGTGGCGACATCCGTGGCGGGCGTTTTGTGGCCGGCATTTCGGGTGAACAGTTTGCACTGCCTGAAGCAATCGGGATGCTTCGCGCGATCCGTCGCGCGGGCGTGCAGGAGAGTTTGATCTCGGTGAGCGCTGCCGATCCTTTGAACCTCGTCGGCATCATCGTTCCCGGCAGTCGCATAACGGCGCACACGAGTAACAGAATTCTTTACCAGGACGGCGCGCCGATTGCTGCTCTTGAATCCGGTGAGACACGCTTCCTTGTTGAACTAAGTCGGGCGATGGAATGGAAAGCCAAAGCTGCGTTAGTGCGCAAAGCCACACGGCCTGAACTCAGATCCTATTTACAACGTCCTGCGTGAAGCACATCAAGTCAGTTGGAAGAGAATAAGGCAGCTTAGCTATTCTATGTTTCCAAACATTCCTCATGTCCGTTAACTGCACACCAAATCGTATCGGAAGCTTCAGTAAACTCGTTGGAAATCAGCAGTTAAGCCAAGGCATGGCAATTGCCACCTACAGGGCAGGGAGGTTATGTACATATGAAACTAGTTTACTCCGGTAAAAAAATTGGTGGGTATCTACTGGCTTTCTTCCTACTGTTTGGAATTATAACAGTCGCCAGTTCAAGCGCTCAGGCTCAGTGGCGGGACCGCCGAGACCGAGATGACCGCTACGACCGTCGCGATGATCGGTATCGCAATCGGAACTACAACTACAATTATGAAAATGCTCGGCAGCAGGGTTACAGCTACGGCATGAACGTCGGCGCGGCGGATGCGCAGCGTGGCCAGAGCTACAACCCGCAACGTTCACGTTACTGGAAGAACGCAACTGAAGGCTACAACTCGTCCTACGGAAACAAGGGACAGTACAAGCAGGTCTTCCGTGACGCGTTTGAACAGGGATACCGGGATGGTTTTCAGCGTTACGGTGGCTACAACCGCAACCGGCGCAACAACCGTGGGGTCTTCGGCTGGCCGTGGCCCCGGTAATCAGCTAAGTAGTTGATAGACGTTAACTTTTGGGGCGCCACTCGCTGGCGCCCCTTTTTTGTGCCGAAATACGCGTAAACAAAAAGCTGGAATCCGCAGTCGATTGAGACTGCCTTTAGAGTGGATAGGCGTTAATCTAAGTTGAACAAAGGTGCCAATGAAATTACTAGCTCAAACAACTCACAGCGTTTCGTTAAAGTTGCCCTTTACGAAGCGTCGCCCATTTCGATATTCGCTGGTCAAACCAAACACGGCGGTTCCTTCGACGCTCGAGTTCATGCGCGTTAATAATGCGACCGTACGTGAAGGCAGAACTCATCGCGTTTGGCCGCCCGACGTCCTGCGCAAATTCCAAACCGCCGAGATCATCACCGAACTGCAAACCCAGCATTACGTGCTTCGCGACAGGAGCATCTCGCCCGTCGCTCGCTAGTCTTGGTAAAGAACAAGTCAGGAAGAGGGCTTGCCCCCGCTTCTAGAATTAGTCCAGCAGCGGGGG
>DATEWS010000748.1:0-3337 GCA_035257785.1 Pyrinomonadaceae bacterium | reverse complement strand
GCCACGAAAGGCACATAGGGCACTAAAAATAATTAAAATCTTTTGTGCCTTATGTTCCTTTTTGTGTCTAATCTTAGATAAGCCTGTCGCCCGTGACTGTCACCGAGTCCTGACGGTAATGACAACCACGACTCTGCCGGTTGTGCTGCGCCGCCTGCGCAACGATCAACGCCACCTCAACCGCATTACGCAAACCAATCAACCCATCCGACAACTTCGTCGATCTATAAAACGTCTCGATCTCATTCCAGAGATGACGCAACTCTCGAATCGCGCGCGACAATCGATCGCCGCTACGCACTAGGCCGACGTAGTGCCACATGATGTTTTGAATCGTCTGCATGTCGCCCTGGATCAACGCTGTGTCAGGCTCGTCTCGCAAACCACTTTCATCCCAAGGCGGAATATCATCAAACTCGGGCGTTTGTCCGTTGCCATTATTTAAATCTCGTTCGATCTCAAGCGCCGCTCGATTTCCCCACACCAGTCCTTCTAAAAGCGAAGTAGACGCAAGACGATTCGCGCCATGCACACCCGTACAACTGATCTCACCGACCGCATACAAATTACGAATCGTAGAACGCGCCCACTCATCAACCAAGACGCCACCGCAAAAATAATGCGCCGCCGGAACCACCGGCACGGGCTCGCGCGAGATATCGAGACCAACCTTCAAACACTCTTCATAGATAAACGGAAAGCGCTCGCGAATCTTCTCGGCGGGCATATGCGAAGCGATGTCGAGTAGCACGTACGAATACCCGCGCGCCTCCATCTCGTGATGTATCGCGCGCGCCACAATATCGCGCGGCGCGAGATCCTTCCAATCCGGCGCATAACGCTCCATGAAAGGACGCAGATCCGGCGTCAGCAAAACTCCACCTTCACCGCGCACAGCTTCACTGATCAGCAAACCTTCAGCTCCCGGTGCCGCGAGTGCAGTCGGATGAAACTGAACGTACTCAGCATTCGCGATCCGTGCACCGGCGCGATGGGCCATAGCCAATCCATCACCACGCGCACCAACCGGGTTCGTAGTGTTGCGGTAGATTCGTCCGAGTCCACCGGTCGCGAGAATCGTTGCGTTAGCGAGGAAACGATGAACCGTCTTTTCAGTGCGATCGAAGATGTAACAACCATGACACGAAACCTCGCGATAGTTGTCGAGCGGATCGCGCGAGTGATGAGGGAACGTGATTAGGTCGACCGCGGTCGCCTCGGATTGGATCTTGATGTTTGGATAGCTCTTTAGCGACGCGACTAAGCCGTTGATGATCGCGAGACCCGTTGCGTCACCAACGTGCAGAATCCGGCGGCGCGAGTGTGCTGCCTCCTGTCCCCAAACAGGCGAGCCGTCTGCGTTGTGATCGAACTCGACGTGGGCCGTGCGTTCGAGCACCTCGTTCAACAGCGGTGGTCCTTCCTCCGCGAGAATGAGCGCGGCCTCGGGTGAACTTACACCAGCGCCGGCGGCAACGATGTCGTCAAAGAGCAGCTCGGCAGTATCGTCAGGGCCGCGTCCGATGATGCCGCCCTGCGCATAACGTGTGTTTGATTCGTGAATGTCGGTGGCGCGCGTAACAATCGTGATTTGGCGCCGCGGATTTCGAGCCAGACGTAAAGCTGCGGTTGCACCGGCGATGCCGCAACCGATGATTAAGACTTCAGTCTCCATTAATCAGTCTTCTCGTCCGATCTCAAGCATTCGCTCGACTGAACGCAACGCGCGTTTGCGAATGTCTTCAGGGATGAAGATCTCAAACTGCTCTTTTTGCAACGACTCGAGCGTGTCTTCGAGCGTGATCTGATTCATGTGCGGGCAACGCACGCTGCAAAGTCGCAACATCTCTTTCTCGGGATTCGCCGAGGCGATGTTGTCGCCCATCGAACATTCCGTCAGCAGCAGATAACGCGGCGCATTCGTCTTCTCAACGTAACGAATCATCGCCGTCGTGCTGCCCGAATAATCAGACGCTGCGACGACTTCCGGACTACACTCCGGGTGCGCCAGGATCACGACATCGGGAAACTGCTTCCGCACGTTCTGAATGTCTTCGACACTAAACTTTTCATGGACCTCACAACGACCGGGCCAGCCGATCATCTGATAGTTCAGCTCGTCCGGAAAATGCATGCGCGGCTCACGTGTCGGATAAATGATCTGTTTCCCGGTCTCGCGCGCGACGTTGCCGGCGAGGTATTCATCGGGGATGAAGATCACTTTGTCAGTCTTTAATGAATTAACCACTGCTACTGCGTTTGACGACGTGCAGCAGATGTCTGACTCCGCTTTCACGTCCGCGTAAGTGTTGATGTAAGTGACCACCGGCACGCCCGGAAATCGCTTCTTCAACTCGCGCACGTCTTCAGCTGTGATGCTGGCCGCGAGTGAACATCCTGCTTTCTCAGAGGGGATGAGGACTTTCTTCGTCGGATTCAGAATCTTCGCCGTCTCGGCCATGAACTTTACGCCGCAGAAGACGATGATGTCTTTCTCAGTTTCGGCGGCTTTGCGGCTGAGTTCGAGCGAGTCGCCGACAAAGTCGGGAATCGAGTGAAAGAGCGCCGGCTCCATGTAGTTGTGACCGAGGATGACGGCGTTCTTCTCTTTCTTGAGTCGATTGATCTCGACCGCCAGTTCTGCCTTGAGACGCAGTTCAAAATCGGGGACCGTGTCGCGTAGCAAGCGACTTAACTTCTCGTACATCTCTTCAGTAGTCGTGTCAGTAATCATCTTTTAAAACTTTCGTCATGCTACAAATTCGAGGCTGACATCAAACACCTGCGGCGAGTGTGTCAGAGCGCCTACAGAAATGTAGTCAACACCAGTACTCGCTACTTCGAGAACTGTATCGAGCGTAACGTTGCCAGACGCTTCGAGTTTGGCCCGTCCATCGCAAATGGCCACTGCTTCGCGCATCGTAGCGATCGACATGTTGTCGAGCAGGATTCGTTCTACGCCGAGCGCGAGCGCTTCACGCACATTGTCCAGCGAACGCGTTTCAACCTCAATTTCGAGCGACGTTCCCGCGGCGCGCACGCGCTGGACCGCCGCGGTAATCGAACCGGCAAAATCGATGTGATTGTCCTTTATTAAGACCATGTCGAAAAGCCCGGTGCGGTGGTTTTGTCCGCCGCCGAGGCGAACGGCGAGTTTGTCGGCAATCCGAAGACCCGGTGCGGTTTTGCGCGTGTCGAGAATGATTGCGTTTGTCCCTGAGACGGCGTCAACAAACTTCCGCGTCAGCGTTGCGATGCCTGACATGCGACCGAGGAAGTTTAATGCCGTGCGTTCGGCGGTTAACAACGCACGCGCAGAACCGTCGAGGGTTGCTAA
>DATEWS010000747.1:0-2237 GCA_035257785.1 Pyrinomonadaceae bacterium | reverse complement strand
TGTAGCTCCGGCACGAGGATAGCGCAATCGGCGACATCGCAGACGCGGCGCGATCCGCGCTCGTAGTAACCAATCGCATGCTGCTCGCGATCGATTTGCCACGTCGCGCGCATCCGATAGCGCCATTCGTTTGGCGACGGCGTCACCGAAAAATCCGGGATATTCTCGAAACCCGCGATGCGATGCAGGCAGTCGCGAATCATCTCAGCCTTCGTAGCGAGTTGTGCTTCGTAAGTCAGTTGCTGAAAGTCACAACCACCACAACGGCCGAAGTAAGGACAGGGTGGCTCGATCCTGACCGGCGACGGCGTGATGATCTCCTCTATCGAAGCAAACAACACGTTGCCCTGCTCGCGATCGACGCGTACGCGCAGTCGATCTCCCGGCGCCGCGAGTGACACAAAAACAGTCTTCCCGCCGGCATGGGCCAACCCCATACCGCCGGGAAGAATGCGTTCCACCACGACTTCCAAACTCACCATTGATGCTATTGCGCCGGATACTGCTGCGGCGCCCACTCGTGCGGCGGCGGCGGTGGCGGCGCGTAATCCTGTTGCACCGCTTCAAGCTCAAACTTCACGCCGCCAATGATCCCTGCGACTGCGTTGTAAATCAGCGCCCCGATGGCTCCCATGATGAACCCGAGCAGACCGTAGATGATCGGCAAACCGATCATCATCGCAACGCCCATCACAACCGTGCTGATGCCACCCGCCGTTGCATCGCTGTTTGGTCCAAGAGCCGAAATCGCCGCTCCGAAGACGATCAGGATCAACCCATAGATCACTCCAAAGACCAGACCGAATATGAACATGAGCAACCCATACATCTTCGCTATTGAAATCACGCCGAAGCGTCTGATTGTCATTTCAGCCATCACGTTCTCCTTTTCAATTAAACGTAAAACAAGCTGAGCCGCGGTATGGCAAATCGCTCCCGCAAACGCTTCAGCAACAGGTTATCGAAAGTCTGCTTGTAAACGGCAGCTTCCATTTGCGCGCGATAAGGCTTGAGTTGATCCTGTACTTCGTTTTTCAACTCGTCGAATCCGTCTTTATCAACGACTGAGACCATCGCGTCGTTGAGCATCCGTTCCAGTCCCGTTAGGGAGTCTTCGAGCTTGCGCGTGTCGAGCGTCGCACCGCTCGTAAAGTCGTTTTCAATAGCGACGAGTAGTGCAGTGGCTCGCGTTAGTGACTCTGAAAGATCGTCTTCTTTGTTTCGCGAATGGACCAACTCAGAGAGCGCTGTTCGGCTACGCTTCAAGTGTTCACTGATCGCGGCGAACGAGAATGGCGTCTTATCCGAATCCGGCTCGACGTGATCGGGCGTCGAACCAACATGCGCTTCGACCCACTCCTCGTACTGAGCTTCCACTTCTTCCTGACAATACAACAACGACTTCACGCTACGTTTGCGCGGGCGCGCTTCAAACGAATCGAACGACTTCTCGACACCACGCAACACGATGTGCAAAGGAATCCCCTGCTGTTTCCACGTTTCCATCAACGCCCAATCCATCGGGCTGAGAAAAAGATGCTTACCGCGACGTCTAACGAATGCGTCTTCGATTTCGGTGAAATAGTTGAAGTAGTTCAAATCTGTGTAATCTGTGGATTGTTTCTTTCGTAGATCAGTCGCAATCCGTCGAGTGTAAGCGTTTCGTCAATCTTTTCAATGAATTTTGAAGCGCCGGCAACCACTCGCGCGAGACCGCCGGTTGCAATCACGCGTGGACGCGAACCCGTCTCCGCGATCATCTTTTCGAGCACGCCGTCGACAAGTCCCGCGTATCCGTGATAAAGACCCGACTGCATCGCGCCGTGAGTTGAGGTGGCGATCACTTTCTCCGGTCGCTTGATCTCAACGCGCGGCAATTTTGCGGCGCGTGAAAACAAAGCCTCGGCCGAAGTTTTTATTCCCGGCGCAATCACACCGCCGAGATACTCGTGCGCCGCGTTGACGGCGTTGAACGTAGTCGCGGTTCCAAAATCGACAACGATACAGGGAGCTCCATACTTTGCCAACGCCGCGGCGGCGTCGACGATTCTGTCGGCGCCGAGCTCTGAAGGCGTGTCGTAGAGAAGTTTCAAACCGGTATTCGTGGTGTGGTCGACGAACAGCGGCTGCACTCCGAAATTCGTTGCTATTTCCGTGAGCGCATTGTCTAACTGCGGCACGACTGACGCGATCGCAATCCCTTCGACATTTTTAACTTCAACGCCATCACGTTTGAA
>DATEWS010000746.1:0-4058 GCA_035257785.1 Pyrinomonadaceae bacterium | reverse complement strand
GCGTTTGCGCGAGTGACGCAAACGATAGCAGCAACGATAAAAACAGTGAGACTACGAGCCTGTAATACATCGCTGTTTACTATTGCGCAGCGATGACGACGTAGTCTTTGCCGTTGTAAAGACGAACACCACCCGGATCTGCCGCCATCATCAACGGACGCGGCCGTCGCAGGTCTTTATCGTTCGTGACTGGAACTGACAGTAAATCTTTTCCGCCGAGATCCATGACCGTCAACTTTCCTTCGTTCGCAAACCCGAAACCGTAAGCGCCGGCGGGCAGCGACTCTCCGTTGAGTTTGATAGCGGAATCAGTAATCAAAAACCCAACATACTTCGCGCGCACGTCAGCGGAGTAGCCGGACGTATCAACCAATCCGGAAATGACGTAGCGATCTTTGCCGAAACGCGCCGCGGCCGCGTTGCGCATCTGCGTCGGTGCGCTGAGACCCTGGAAATAAAAACTGTTGGGAACAACTCGCGTTAAATCTGCGCCGGTAAGAATGGTCGCGCCGTCCTGCACCACTGCCGCGCCGGCGGCGCAGACAAGCGCAACCATGATTAAAAAAAGTGTTAGCGATCGTTTCATCAGTTTCACCTCGCGGCACACAATACTCTCGGCAGCGACGCGAGGCAACAGGTCCTATTTGATTCGAACCGCGATCACTTCAGGCTTCGTCCCTCTTTTTCGCACACTCAATTGCCTGCCCGTGTCGACGGTGAGCCAGATCTGCGAGAGATAATATTGGTCGCCGTACTTATTGAACACCAGGCGCTCGCCGGCTTTGTCATCGAGCGACGTGAGATTGAGTGGCGCATTCAGTATCACTGCCGACTTGCCGTCGACGCTGCGCAGCGTCAGATAGTTTCCTGATAAACGCTTGATGCTGTAAACGCCGGGCTGGAACGTCTTTGTGCCCGCCGAGAACTCGAACGGAATGTTAACTTCCACCTTGCTCGGAGCCTGAGCCTGAACGCCGGTCACGGCGAGACCTAAGAAAATGGCGAAAATCGCGGTTAATTTGAATATATGGTGTTTCATACAACCTCCTTCACTGACTAAACGCGACAGTCGCGAGAAACGGGGCTCAAGCATTTCACACGAAGGCAAAGGAGGACACAAAGGCACTATTTCATCTTTGTGGCTTTGTGTTGTTTCTTTGCGCCTTTGCGTGAAACTCCTCTATGCTCATTAAGTGGCCTCGGATAACACGAACATTACCGATCTGCTCGTCGGCTACGGGCGCGGAGATAAGGAAGCGCTCGACCAACTGATGCCGATCGTTTACGAGGAACTGCGCCGACAGGCCGCACGTTATCTGCGTAAGGAACGGCCCGGTCACACACTTGAAACAACCGCGCTGATCCACGAGGCTTACGTGCGACTGGTAGACCAGCGTCACGTGCAGTGGCAAAATCGCGCACACTTCTTCGGCATAGCCGCCCAACTGATGCGCCGCATTCTCGTGGACCACGCACGCACGAAGAAGCGCGTCAAACGTGGGGGCTCTGACATCAGGGTTTCACTAGCTGATGCGAACGTCGCAGTCAAAGGTCAGGATCTCGACGTAGTTGCACTCGATGAAGCACTGCAACGTCTCGCCGAGATCGACGAACAACAAAGCCGCGTGGTCGAACTGCGTTTCTTCAGCGGGTTGAGCGTTGAAGAGACAGCCGAGGTATTGGGAATCTCAAAAGCCACCGTCAAGCGCGACTGGAGCATGGCCAAAGCGTGGCTCCATCGTGAGCTCACTGGCGACACGTAAGATGAGCGAAACTGATTCGCACCGCTGGCAACAGATCAAGCAGATATTCGAAGGCGCACTTGAGCTACACGGCGCCGAACGAGAGACTTACCTCGCACGCTGTTGTGAAGGTCAGACGGAAATGCGTGCGGAAGTTGAATCCCTCCTTCGCTCGTACGAAGTTGCGGGCAGTTTCATGGAGACCCCAGCCGTCGCACACGCCGAACTCGATCAAAAACTCACGTCCGGCCAGCGCGTGAAGCATTATCAAATCGTTAATCTGATCGGAGAAGGCGGCATGGGCGAAGTCTATCTCGCCAATGACACGATTCTCGGCCGGCGCGTCGCGCTGAAAGTGCTGCCCACTTTCGTCAGTAAAGATCCCGAACGATTGCGTCGCTTCACACAGGAAGCGCGCGCCGCGTCGCGGTTGAGTCATCCGAATGTTTGTGTGGTCCATGAGATCGGGGAGACTGACGATGGACGACCGTTCATCGCGATGGAGTACGTCGAAGGTGTAACGCTGCGACAACGGATGCGCAGTCGCGTGATGAAACTGGGCGACGTGCTCGACATCGCGATCCAGATCGCAGACGCACTAACAGCCGCACACGAAGCGGGGATCGTTCATCGCGACATCAAGCCCGAGAACATCGTGATCCGTTCCGAAGGCTACCTGAAGATCCTCGACTTCGGACTCGCCAAACTCACCGAACGTTACAAAGGCGTATCAACCGCGACGATGTCGACGCTGTTGTTCAATTCATCGCCCGGCACGGTTATTGGGACGGCTGCATACATGTCGCCGGAACAGGCGCGCGGCGTTGGCGTTGATGAACGGACGGACGTTTGGGGTCTCGGTGTCGTGCTTTACGAGATGGCTTCAGGTAGTCCGCCGTTCACTGGTGAAACGGCAACGGACGTGGTCGTCGCGATTGTTGAAAGAGATCAGTTGCCGATTTCCGAGCACGTTAAAGGCACGCCGCCGGAGTTGGAACGTATCGTCCGCAAGGCGCTGCGAAAAGATCGCAACGAGCGTTATCAGATCGTGAAGGAGATGGCGATCGATCTGCGCAGTTTGCGACGCGAGCTGGAAATGAATTCGATGCTCGAGCGATCGATCTCGCCGGGCACGGAGCCGGCCAAGTCCAATGAGTACGCACGTGCATCGAGAGGGCGTGAGAAAGCCGTGGCGACGGATGAGTGGAAACAATTACCTACCGAGTTCCTTAAGTCGATGTTTCCAACCAACCGCAAGTGGGGGATTTGGTTAGCCGCATTGGTTGCAGCGGTTTCGATCATTGGCCTCTTCCTTCCTCGCAGAAGACCTAGTGAACCAAACATTCGGGTACCGTTTGGACGCGTCGAAGTCACTAAGCTGACGACGAACGGCAACGCTTTGATGGGCGCGATCTCGCCCGACGGCAAGTATGTCGCTTACGTAACCGGCGAGAGTGGCAAAGAGAGCTTGTGGCTGCGGCAAGTAGACATCAATAGCAACGCGCAGTTAATCGCGCCACGAGACGGACGATATCTTGGCCTCGCCTTCTCGCCTGATGGCAATTACGTCTATTTTGGTTATGCAGAGTCTGCGCGCAACGACGCCGGACAAATCTATCGTCTGCCGGTACTGGGAATCGGCACGGCGGCGATGAGAGTCGAATTGCAGCAGGGCCTCCCTGCTATCTCGCACGATCGAAAGCGAATGTCGTTCATTCGTTTCGATCGCCAGGCGCAAACTGATTCACTGATCGTCGCCAACGTTGACGGCAGTGGCGAGCAGGTTGTCAGCACGCGCAAATGGCCGCAGCGATTTGGCTGGGACCCCCTGTCCCGGCCTGAATGGACCCCGGATGATCGAACGCTAATGTTACCAAGCGTCAGCTCGGATCCTTCGTACACCGGCGACACGGCAGCGAACTACTCGGTAACACTGTTCGAAAAAGATCTGATCAACGACGCAGAGCGCAACATTCCGCTCGCGCCACAGAAATTTGATGAGCTCGGTCGTATAACAGTGATTCCGGACGGCAGTGGCGTCATCATGCTCGCGAAAGCTCACGGCGCTGCGTTCGTGCAGATCTGGCAACTCTTTCGCGACGGATCGCAGCGCACTGTTACGAACGATCTGAGTGATTATCGTGAACTCGGTTTGCGCGCCGATGGCAGCGCGCTCATCACAGTTCAAACACAAACTCTCTCGCGACTCTGGCTGCTTCGTCCAAACGAAACGAAACCGTCTCCGATCGGTTCCGGCACGAGTCGTTACTACGATCTCGCCCTCGCGCCGGACAACAAAATTCTTTATGCGTCTGA
>DATEWS010000745.1:0-4204 GCA_035257785.1 Pyrinomonadaceae bacterium | reverse complement strand
GTGTTACGTCGAGGAGGAATTGGGGATTGCTCGGCGCTGCTTTCACGAACGCCGCTTCGGCGAGTTTCATGTCACCTTTCAACTCGTATACACGCGCCAGGTGATAGTAACTGATCGGATAACGAGCGCCGTCGCGCGTCGAAACTGCGAGCAGGTTATTGATCGCTTCGTCGTAGCGTTTGAGATTGAGTAACGCATAACTCAACTCAAGATTCGCGGGCGGAAAATAACCACCCTGACGATTCAACACACGCTGAAAGTTTTCAACCGCTTCCATCACTTTGCCACGCTCGGACGCGTTGCGAGCGCGTTGTAAATAATCAAAACTCATCTGATCGAGTGTGAGCGCTTTCGGAGCGGGCGGCCCCGACATAGTCGGTGATTTTTTCGCGACCGCGTTTGGTTCGGGGCGAGTGTTCGACTTAGGTTGTGACGCGACGATGATTGTTTCCTCAGCTCCGATACGCGAAAGAGCGAGTGCCGCAGCATCGTGTTGCGGATTGACTGCGAGCGCACGGCGCCATTCACGCGCCGCGAGATCTTGTTGACCGCGAGCTGCGTAAACGCGGCCGAGGTTGTAACTGGCTTCTGCGTAACGAAAACTCTCGAGCTTCAGTGCAGACAACAACGCATCGTAGGCTTCGTCCCAACGTCCGGCACGCAAGAGCACGACGCCGAGATTGTTGTAGGCACGCGAGTAGCGGCCGTTGCGCTGTTCGATCGCTGTCTTGTAAGCCGCGATTGCTGGTTCCGACTCGCCGAGACGCGCGAACGTGTTGCCGAGGTTGTAAAAACCGATCGGATCAAACTCGGTCGAGTTTGCGATCGCGTTCAACTCTTTCTGAGCTTCCGGTTTCTGGCCCGTGGTCAACAGCAAGTCAGCGAGTTTCAATCGCAGACGATTGCGCTCCGAAGCGCTCGGCGCCGCTTCGATCTCATCGCGCAAAGTCGTAACTGGATCTTTTGTGTTGTCGACGTCTTTCTCGACCGTGCGTTCGCGCGTCGGGGTCGGCGTTTGCGCGGACGTGAACGATGCCATTGAGATAAGAGCCAAAAGGAGGATTATGATCTTCATATTGAACACTTTCTTCTCACGCAGCGGCGCAAAGGCGCGACGTTATTCGCTGCGCCGCCGTGCCGTTGCGTGAAACTATTGCTTACTTGCCGAGACCTCGTCGCGCAGGTAGGCGACGACCGTGCCGCCAAAGCCTACGGCCCAGCCACGATTTCGATTCGAGAAGAAAACTCGCTCCAGCGGATGTTCCGTGCCACTGCGTTCAGTGGTCCAATGCTCGCCGCCGTCCCCCGTGTGAATGATTGTTCCTTCCGCGCCCACCGCCCAACCTTCCAGCCCGTCAACAAACTTCACGTCGAAAAGATCGACATTGACTGTTGACTCCTGCCGTTGCCAGGTGCGACCGCCGTTGGTTGTTCGATAAACGCTGCCAGCGCTGCCGACGGCCCAACCTCTTCGATTATCAACAAACGACGTCGCCGTAAACCGAATCGACTTTTCCACTTGTGGCAACGTTGACTGGTACCAGGTTTCGCCGCCGTCTGAGGTTTGAATGATCGTTGCACCGGCGCCGACGATCCAACCGCGATCGTCGTCTACGAACATTCCGCCGAGCAGTAAATGTCGCGTAGGTGAGCGCAACTTAACCCATGTATCACCCGAGTCGTGTGTGGTGTAAATCGAACCTGCTTCACCGAAGGTCCAACCACGTCCATTGCGAGCGAAGACTGCGCGAACGAGAATCGCGTCGACGTCGAATCCTTTGATCTCGATGCGTTTCCAATTCTCGCCGCCGTCAGTAGTTTTCATCAGGTATGCGCGTGGCTCATCTTTAGTTTTGAGTTGATAGACATTGACTTCGCAGACGAGCCAACCGTTGTTTTCGTCGGTGAAGAATATGTCGCGCACGACGTCGGTGGTCGCTGCGCCGCGCGGTTTCCAGGTGTTACCCCCATCGAGCGTTTGTAAGACTGTGCCTTTACTGCCAACGGCCCAGCCTTTGTTTTGATCGATGAAGAAAACTGAATGCAACCACGCCATCGTTCCCGCAGGCTGCTTTGCCCAACTTCCGCTTTGCGCGAACGCAGTTGACGTTGCAAGGAGCAGGAGCAGAAAGCACGAGCAGGAAAGTGTGAATTTCCTGCTCCTGTATGCCGCTCCTGACATCCGTGTCTGCATGTCAGCTCCTTACGGTATCGGCGCGCCGAAGATTCGAGCGAAACTCGCGATGGGCGTGAAGCCCATGATGGTTTGCAGCGTCTTCAGTTTGTTTCCCGGCACCACGATCTGATCTCCAGGGATGAGATAAACGTTGTCAGCCGCTTTGCCTTTGTAAATCGCATCAAGGTTAACGGGAATCTGAGCGAGCACGCCCGTTGACTGGCGTCGCAACACAACGATTCTGCTCTTGCTGCCCGTATTCAAAACGCCACCCGCTTCTGCGATCGCTTCTGAAACCGTCATGCGATGACTCATCAAACGAATGCCGGGCTGGCCCACGTCGCCAATCACGCTGTAGCGATAAGACGACGCTTTTTCGAGCGACACGGTAACCTGCGGATCGATGATGTATTCGTCGTACTTCTTCTTTATGACCTCAGCGACTTCGTCAACTGTTTTTCCGTTGACGAAAACTCCGCCCGGGATCAGTGAAAGAGAGATGCGGCCGCTGGGCGGAACAATGATGTTCTTACGCGAGTAGCGGTCCTGGTTGAACACGTCTACCGAAATCACATCCTCAGGTCCCAACCGGTAAGTGCTGAAGAAGTTGTTGTAGTAAGGGTTGATGGCTGCTTCTTCGGACATCTGTTCCTGGCGGTTGGCTTGAATATCGTCCGATACATCAGTAGGCGGACGTCTGTTATCGTCAGGCTCGAGCCTGTCATCAATCACAGGCGAACCCGGCTTTTTCGGATCTTTCTGGCCGCTCGTAGTCGTTCGCGGTCTTGCTTTTTGCGGATCGTTTTGCGTTTGAGCCGCGATGTTTATTGTTAACGCGATCAGAGTCAGCGTCACAAGCACCAGTTGTCTTCTAATCATTTCCAACCTCCAACCCGAACTTTATTGGGCCCCGCGCCCAAACAGAATTATTTTGACCGTCTCAAAGAGAATGACTGCATCCAGAACCAAACTCTGGTTTTTGATGTAGAAAAGATCGTACTGAAGTTTCTGACGCGCATCTTCGATCGAGGCGCCGTAGGGATACTTGATCTGCGCCCAACCCGTTAAGCCCGGTGCGATCAAATGTCGTTGTTCGTAAAACGGAATCTCCTCGGCGAGTTGGGCCACGAAGTGCGGCCGCTCCGGACGTGGACCAACGAAGCTCATCTCACCTTTCAGGATGTTCCAGAACTGCGGAATCTCATCCACACGGATCTTGCGAATAACGCGGCCAACGCGTGTCGTGCGAGTGTCGCGTTTGCTGGCCCAAACCGGTCCATCCTGTTCGGCATCAACTCTCATCGAGCGAAACTTTGACAACACAAACGTGCGACCGTTCTTACCTACTCGTTCCTGTTTGTAAAAAACTGGCCCACGCGATTCCAGTTTGATTAACACCGCCGTCAACAGCACGATGGGCAGTGAAAGAATGGCGCCTATTAACGCGACCAGCCAGTGCACTGCGGTACGCGTAAACTCCGAGAGCTTTGCCTGTCGTCCACGACCCGTGAAGATCAGCCACGACGGACGCAGCATATTCAACGAAACGCGTCCGGTGATGCGCTCATAGAATGACGCGCCTTCTTCGATCGTCACCTGTCCTGCGAGACTCAACTGCAACAGTTTGTTTGTCGGTAACTGCCCGCGCCGTTCGCCCATCGCGACGACGATGCGATCGATATTTTCGCGTTTGACGATCTCGTCGAGATCGTCAGTCAAGCCAATCACGCGCGGATTGATCAAACTCTTGCCCAGCAGATCCGCATCTGTGCCGACAAAGCCGACGATGCGATAACCAGCATCGGGACGATGGAGCACTTCGCGAGCCATCTCGACGGCGAAGTTTCCTGAGCCCACGATCAGAATGCGTTCACCAAAATCAGGATGGCCCAGAAACCAGTGAATCGAAATGCGCCAGGAAACCATCAGTCCCAGCGCAAGCGGCAATGCGATTAGCGAGATGCCGCGACCGAGCATCAAGCTGGGGAACACGTAAAACGAAAACGCGAGCGCGATCCACGCAAGTCC
>DATEWS010000744.1:0-2288 GCA_035257785.1 Pyrinomonadaceae bacterium | reverse complement strand
TGCGAATACAATAGTCATTCGCACCGCAGTGTTCGCCGATATGAGTTTTGAGGGTGAGCCGGAACCGGCGTGTTTGTTTGAGTCATTCCAGATGGAGCGCCGCGTCTGGTTAAGAACCGTGTTGGCGTTACTCAATCGGGAATTAGCCAAACCCACCAACGAAGATCAGATTGAAGCGGCCCGTCAATTCAAGGAGAAATTTGCAGCACTGAATTACGAATTTACTGAAAGTGAACGTAACCGGGCTTCGGCTGTTTCGAGGGTTTGCGCAAAACCGTTTGATAAAGCGCGGACTGGCATATTGAAACTCGAGCTGCTGCGCGAACTGGACGAGATCATAACCACGCGCCAGCCTCCGCCAGTCAACTTTCGATTATGGCTCGAGACTCATCGTGGGCATTACATAGCCTGGCTCACCCGTCTTTAGATCTAGCCACAAAAAGGCACAAAAAGCTCAAAAAGAAAAAGCTGAAAAAGGAAATTAAGAGTTCGATTCCTTTTTCTAAAAATGTTTTTGTGCCTTGTGTGCCTTTTTGTGGCTAACTCTTTTGTGCTATTTATATCCCGCACGTCTAACCGCTCTTCCGGAAAACAATCGAATTGAAAGGATACTTTCGCATGAAAGACCGGTCGCGCTCCGTTTACGATCTTGGCCTGCTGATTGTGATCGTTAGTGCCTTGGTGTTTGTCACTGCTACGGTTCATTCGCAAAATCAAACTTCTTCTCAAACTCCGGCGACCGCAGCGCCCCAGCAAAGCCCGCGCGCGACGCCGAGTCCCAGCCCGACTCCGACCCCGATCAACTGGTCCACCGATCCGCTGCTAAAGCGCTTCGTCTTTCGCAGTATTGGACCAGCCAGCATGGGCGGACGCATCGACGATATCGCTGCCGTCGAACAGAATCCCTACACCATCTACGTAGGGTTCGCGACTAACGGCGTCTGGAAGTCGACCAATAACGGCACTACGTGGACACCGATCTTCGATACTTACGGAACGCACTCAATCGGCGACATCGCGATCGCGCCTTCCGATCCAAACATCGTTTGGGTAGGCACCGGCGAGGCTAACAATCGGCAGAGCTCGAGCTTCGGCGACGGCATTTACAAGTCAACTGACGCCGGCAAGACTTTCACGAAGATGGGTCTCGAAGATTCGCAGACCATCGCCCGCATCGTCATCGATCCGAAGGATCCGAATATCGTTTACGTCGCGGTGCTGGGCCACCTCTTTGGACCAAACAAGGAACGCGGCGTTTACAAAACCACGGACGGCGGTAAGACGTGGTCCAACGTAAAGTTCATCGACGAAGACACAGGGTTCACTGACATCGCGATGGACTACACCGACAGTAAGGTGCTTTACGCTGCGTCGTATCAACGCCGCCGCACGAACTTCGGCTTTAACGGTGGTGGCCCGGGTAGTGCCATTTGGAAGACGATTGACGCCGGCAAGACGTGGAAGAAGCTCGAAGGCAGCGGCTTGCCTGAAGGTTTGCTCGGCCGCATCGGGCTCGACGTTTCGCGTTCAAATCCAAACGTCGTTTACGCGCAGATGGAAGTGGGCGCGAGTACCGGAACTGGTGGCGAGGAACCGCAGCCTGGTGGTCCAGCGCCAAGCCCTAGTCCATCACCTTCACCCAGCGCGAGTCCGGTTGCGTCGCCAACACCGACACCGCTGGATCCAAAGAAGCCCGGCGTCTGGAGATCCGATGACAAAGGCAAGACCTGGCGCATCGTCAGCAACGAAAATAATCGCCCGATGTACTACAGCCAGATTCGGATCGATCCGACTAACCCTGAAAACGTTTACGTCGGCGGATTAAACTTCAGCAAATCGACCGACGGCGGCAAGACATTTAAATCGTTGCAACAGGGAATCGCGCACAGCGACCACCACGCGATCTGGATCAATCCCAAGAACGGCGACAACATGATGGTCGGAAACGACGGTGGTCTCGACGTCAGTTACGACCAGGGCGCATCGTGGGAATACGTCAACACGATTCCGGCGGCGCAGTTTTACGCAATTGCTGCCGATATGCGTAAGCCGTATTACGTGTGTGGCGGTTTGCAGGACAATGGATCGTGGTGTGGTCCAAGCCAGACTCGCAACCAGCAAGCGGCAATCACAAACGCCGATTGGTATCGCGTTGGCGGCGGCGACGGTTTCTACTCGCAAATCGATCCGACTGACTACAACATCGTCTATGCTGAGTCGCAGGGCGGCGCGATGCAGCGTTTGGATCTGCGTACTG
The DNA here is from genome assembly GCA_035257785.1 of Pyrinomonadaceae bacterium. GTDB lineage: Bacteria > Acidobacteriota > Blastocatellia > Pyrinomonadales > Pyrinomonadaceae > PSRF01. The sequence continues at coordinate 31 of DATEWS010000744.1, read as the reverse complement.
GTCGCAGCGTCAGCATCAGGCCGCGTGGCGT
>DATEWS010000743.1:0-3574 GCA_035257785.1 Pyrinomonadaceae bacterium | reverse complement strand
TCGATGAGGCGGAAGTTCTCCGGACGCAAACCTGACAACGGCCGCCCGGAAGCGTCGGTCACAACAGCAGGAACGGAAACGAGTTGAGTATCAACTCTGACCACATCACCTTCATCGACTTCGTCGCCTGACTTTTTCGACTCCGTTGTCTGGTCAGTTCCGTTGACTCGGCGTGGTCTCTGAGTTGGTTGTTGCGTGACCTGCTGTGCATACAACGTGGCCGCGCACACGGGAATTAAAAGCTTTACAAGTATTGACATAGCGACAAATCAGGATGGGCTCTCGCGAGAATATTGCCATAAAAATCGATAGGCCACAAAACCGCAATGTATATCTCTGCGGTCTCTGCGTATCTCGGCGGCCTTCTGCGTTGAAAATGGTTTTTAACGCAGATGACCGCAGAGATACGCAGAGACCGCAGAGCCTTGACACTCCTGCGCCGTTCTCATAGCATGGCCACTCGCTTGCGGCGCTGTTTTGCAGGGACGTGCCGCGACCGACGGCAGGGTCGGTCATGGTTAAAGGCACGTACGTCAATGGTAGACGGCTTCCCTTACAAGGAAGAGGTTGGGGGTTCGAATCCCTCCGTGCCTACCAAGTGTTTGAAATTGCGGAGTCGTAGTTCAGTTGGTTAGAACGCCGGCCTGTCACGTCGGAGGTCGCGGGTTCGAGTCCCGTCGGCTCCGCCACTCATTTCGTTTCTAGATCACCTCTCATCCTCGGAGGGCAACTGGTCCAACAAATGAAAAAAAAGATCAGCCGCGTGTGGCTGGTCTTTTTTTCTTGCAGAAATTTTTGCAAGGCTACCTATGTCAACGTGTCTCAGTCAAATACCAGATCGAAAATTTCCATCAGCAAAATTTCGAATGTTTTGGCGGTCGTAAAAACAGCAAATAACTGCAAAGCACCTATTGACCCGGCGGCAGTTTTGAATAAAATCCTCTCCAACGGTGAATGTGGTTGCCGGGGTGAGGACGGTAACCAATAGAGGCTGAATGCCTCCGCCAACCTTGAGAGGCCGGTCCAAACCGGCCTTTCGGTTTTTTAGCCGCACGCAGCACCGCTATACTTCCCCAATGATTTCCGTGGCTGAAGCTATCCAGATTGTTAGACAGCAAACTCACACGTTGCCGGTAGAACAGGTGCCCTTGCCGCACGCGCTTGGTCGCGTGCTGGCTCAGGACGTCGTCGCTGATTCGGATCTTCCTCCGTTCGATCGTTCGCAGATGGATGGCTACGCAGTTCGCGCTGACGATGCGCAGGCGGCGCCGGTGCGTTTGCGAATCGTTGGTGAATCAGCGGCGGGCAGAGGCTGGCACAATCAGTTGGAAGAAGGACAGGCAGTGCGCATCATGACGGGCGCGCCGGTGCCCGCGGGCGCTGACAGCGTGCAGCAGGTTGAGTTAGCGCATGAACTCAAAGACGGCACGGTCGTCGAACTGCTCGAGAGCGTTGAAGCCGGAAAGTCTATCGTTAAGCGCGGTGCTGAGATCGAGGCGGGTGAAACTGTCTTGAGTGCCGGCACGATGATCAACGCCGCGATGATGGCGGTCCTCGCTGCCTTTGGTTATGCGACTGTCAACGTCTATCGCCGTCCGCGGGTTGGGGTGCTTGCGACAGGTACTGAGCTCGTCTCAGTCGATCAAAAACCCGGACAGGATCAAATTCGCGATTCAAACAACTACTCGATCGCAGCTTACGCAGAACTTGCCGGCGCAACTGTCGACCGTCTGCCATTGACTGGCGATGAAACCTCGCTGCTGAAAAATCAGATCGCCAAAGCGGCTGAGAATTGCGACCTGATCGTGACTTCCGGCGGTGTATCGATGGGTGTTTACGATTTAACTAAAGCGTCGCTCAAAGAACTCGATGCAGAACTGTTCTTCGAACGCGTTGCGCTTCGCCCCGGCAAGCCGACAGTATTCGCACGTCTGCCAAATGGCACTCTTGCTTTCGGTCTCCCTGGTAATCCCGTTTCCGTGGCAGTAACCTTCAACTTGTTTGCACGAACATCGCTGCTTGCGATGCAAGGCGCAACGGAACCCGCGTTGAAGCGAGAAACCGCAGCGCTTGCACGTAAAGTAAAAGGGACAGCAGACAGGGAGAGTTATTTGCCGGTGCAGTTAACTACGAACGATGATGGTGAACTCATCGCGTTCCCGCTGAAGTGGGGAGGCTCTTCAGACTTCGTCGCGTTTGCGTTAACAACCGCACTGGCGATCGTCCCGGCTGGCACTAAAGCAGTCGAAGCCGGAACGTTAGTGAATGTAGTCCGACTGCCTTAGGCTTCCATCTGCACGATCGGCGCGATGCGCTCAGTCAATCCTTTGAAGCCAAGAAAACCAGGCAAGCGTTCGATACGACTTCCGATCTTCTGATCGAACAACTCCAAACCATCTTTGCCCGGGAACAAAGTCTTCATCACGTAGTTCGCTTCTTTCTTCGGCTTCGCTCCCTGGCCCACTGGCGACCAGAATTTTCCGATGATGAAGCGCGCCAGAGTTCTCGAAAACTTCGTCTCCGCAAGCTTCACGCGCGCAACGTTCCAGTAGAAACTGCCGTGGATCGACTCTTCCTGCACGATTCCCATTAGTAACTTTTTCAGCTCCGGATGACCGGCGAGATCCGCGAGCCGCCGGTAAGCATTCATCGCCGTGATCTCGTTGATCGCACCCCAGACCATGTGCGCGCCATGAAAATGCTTTCCAAACGGCAGCGACGCCATGTCCACCAGGTAAGCGTTAAGCAAATACAGACGCGGAATCTTTTTCGTCGCTTCCACCTGCCAGTTCTTTCCAGTCGGATACCCGGCCTCTTCAAGAAAGCGATTGAGGAGATTGCCGTGATGTAGCTCTTCAATACTCCAGCGATCCATAAATTTCCTGATCACTGGGTCTCTGCCAGTCGGTGTGCGACGCAGTTCCTGGTAGTACATGTCGGTGAAGTACTCAATGTCGCGCATGTAGATCAACACCGGGAGAAAGGCAGGATTAACTGGATAGTTTTTGATCTCGTTCCAGCGAATGCTATTCACATACTCCTTTGATAGAGCGCGGGGTTGTCGCTCATACCAATCAAGTACCTCTTTGTCAGTCTCGAACACGGGGAACCTCCGAATCAAATAAGTCGGTAACTCTACGATCAATGCGCAACAAACGGATTTTTGTTACTTGATGTTTCTAACTTTCAGAACTACCCAGGCTCGGTATTGGAGAAGAAGACATGAGACCAACCCGAATGAGGCCTCGTCCCGGTCGGTGCAGGATAGACGGAAACGTGTCGGATGTCGAGATCTACTTGCCGAGAAAAACTTTTTGTTATCTACTTTTCCTGAATGGCACAGCTTTCGCACGTGGATGATCAAGGCCGTGTGCGCATGGTCGACACCGGCGATAAAGAGATAACTCAGCGGCGCGCCGTTGCGTCGGCGCGAGTTTTGATGACTGAAGCGACTGTTGCGGCACTGCGCGAACATCGTACGCCGAAAGGAGATCCGCTTGAAGCGGCGCGACTTGCAGGAATCATGGCGGCAAAACGTACGTCGGATCTGATCCCGCTTTGCCATCCCCTGCCG
>DATEWS010000742.1:0-3177 GCA_035257785.1 Pyrinomonadaceae bacterium | reverse complement strand
CTCGACTTTTTAGATTAAGGAGCAGGAACAAAAGTATGCCCACCACATATCGCATTCATCCGGGCCTCGGCATAGCACGTCTAGGCAATAGTCCCGACTCGTTTTGTATTTCTCCGGAACAGCCGGCCGCATTGCCGATCGAGTGTGACCGGCGTGGAAATCCGTTGATGACACCTGACGGCCAAACGGAGATCAGAGTGACATCGTTCAAGGACGGCAAAGGACGCATGAAGCGGCAGGCCGCGCGTTTTCAAATCTGGGCCTACGACGGAGACAGTCCCCATGGCCGGCCACTCAAACTCGGCGATCACATCGAAGGTGGCGGAAATGCGGGCACGTTAATCGACATCCAGTGGCGCGTGTATCTCGGAAACAAAAAATCCTCGTGGTATCAATTTCTCCAGCTCGAAGGCGAGCATGGTTATGACAAGAGCCATCCGCGTCGCAATGCCTCGATCACCAATGACAACGCGCGACAGCAACTGATAATCGATCCGGGTCCGCGAATCGTTAATCATAAGGACACGCGCACAGCGCGTTGTGATCGCGACAACTCCGAATATGCGACAACGTTCCCGCCCGAGCTGAAGCCCAACTCGATCAATACGCTCGGTGATTTGCTTACCGATGACACCGGACGTCTTTTAGTTCTTGGTGGCCATGGAAACTCCGGTACGTTTTTGTTCGACGACTTCGGTCAGCCGCGCATCGACGATTACGCAAATAACGATGGCTGGTTTGACGACACGTCTGATGGTCCAGTGATGGCCCGGCTCGTTATGTTTTCTAAACTGGTGGGCGCGGTGCGATACGTCGACGTTGAATATCCCGCGTGGGTAGTTTGCGGCTATCCGGCATACGTGCCGGAGATTCTCGATGTAGTAACGATGGACGATGTTGTCGAAGACATGGCGATCCGTAAGTTTGCGGAGCGAACCGATCTTTACGGCACGTCCGGAACGTTCAGCGATCCGCAGCACATCTCCCCAATTAACGAAGGAGACCTGATTCACTGGCGTGCCGGCCGGCTCCAGTGGAATCCGGATTACAAGCCGTGGTTCTACCGCGATATCTGGCCCATCCTCTATCGCCCGGATCAATACAATTATCTCTGCGACACGCTCGGCCAGTCGAACTATCCGCATAATCAATCGACACGCGGAACGTTCGACTACGAAAAACTTGGTACTCCACCATACATCAACAGGAAAGGTCTGGTCGCGTGCGAAAAGAAATGCGTGGAAGCGCAATACTCAGGAAACCTTTTCATTGAGGAATTAGCTGCCGCGCTTGCGCCGCTCGAGGAATCTTCAGCTGCGGAGGGATCTTTTCTCGACAAAAAGCGCATCGGCCAATTGCACAAGGCGGTTGCAGGGTTCTCGCGTGGTTTAGTCGACGGTGCTGATCAGCCTGCCGAAAAGTTTTTGGAAACATGGATAGCAACGTCAGGAACCGCTGCGGACGCGAAAGATAAACTAAAAGGTGACGTTGACAAGATTCTTCGCGCCGATTCTTCATATCCGGAGGACGTTGTCAATCAGTACTCGCTTCGAGTACACGAACATCTTCAGAAATACCTCTCGGGCCAACTGCTGCGCGATTGCCTGCGGAAATGTATTCGGGCCAATACTCACGATCCGTACGGCCCGATGCGCCGTTATCTTTTCGATCTGCTGCGCGCACCGGGCGAAGAGAATCAGTTCATGATTACCGGACGTCCGGACAGCCGCGTGCACAACCTGCCGCGCATGCCTCTGCTCTGTGGCGATAATCCTATCTCGAATGTTTTGGTCTCAAAGTTTTTCCGGCTGACCGATTACCAGTATTACCTGCTGCGCCAATGGGCGTATGGACTGTTTTATAACGAGGACGAGCAAGGTTGGGCCAAGTCAGATCCACTGCATCCGTACGCAGGCTGGGTAAACCGGACGGGGAGAGATCTCGATCGCGGCGTTATCAGTAACATACTCGGCGGAGCATTTTGTCCGGGCGGCGAAATCGGCTGGGTGATGCGCAATCCATCCGTTTGGGTGGAACCTTATCGCATCAAAGCTGATCCGAACTTCTACAGCTTTGGCCAGACGGCTGCGCAGGCGAACGCGATGGGATCGCTGCCGGATAGTGGTTATGCCTTCTACGCCGGCGATGATCTAAGCCAAACAAACGACTTCACAACGGGACTTCAGCCGGGAGATTTCACCAAGTACATGTCTGTTCCGTGGCAGGCCGACTTCAACGAATGTTCGACGCAACCGATCGACGTCACCTACGAAAAGTTCAATCAGATTTCTCCTGACAGCGACAATGACAAGGTGCTCGAGCGCGAACGAAGAGTATGGGAAACGTTGTGGTGGCCGGCGCACCGTCCGATGCAGACCTTTGAAGAGGTCGTGCTGGGCGATCCTTCGTCAATTACCTGGCTTGATTGGACTCCGGGCGTGCCACAAACAAACGCAGGCGACTTGAGAATGGTCACTGAATGGTGGCGGCTACCCATCGTCGTCCGTAATCCGCAAGGCGACATTCAACCGAGTGTTATGGGAATGCCAAGCGCCTCAAAAGTGCCTTACATAAGCATCGAGCGCACCAAACGAAACTTCACAAACGACGAGGAATAATCATGAATGACAATCCATTTGTAGGTAGCTGGTCCTATCGAAGTTTTCTCAACGACCCCGATTTGAGTAAGGACAAGAACATGAATAAGTTGTTGTTTGGCGATGGCACGCTCGTAATAACCGCGCCATCTTCAGACACACTCGGCGGCACGATTGGTGGTAACGACTGGTCACTCGATTTACACGGATCGATTGGATACGGCTCGCCGGCTCAGATCCGATTTCAGGGGAAGGGAATCGTCAAGGGCGAAGAATGGATTTACGACTACATTGGTTGGCTGGTGCCGGTTTGGCCTAACAGTACTGACATACTTCAGGTTCCAGCAATTGTTGGCTCCGTTACTCGGACGATTCCACACTCAGGCGACGAGCCCGGAACTGTTAATCCTGCCGGCGTGGTGGCCTCATTCTACGCCGTTCGTCAGCCTTGAAACTCGAAGACAGGCTGGACACAGTCAGCACAGGGAGCGATCGCGACCTGGTCAACGGTGGGAGTCAAGAATCATTGGTATATCGCATGCTGATCACTGACCCGGTCGCTATCGCTCCCTGTACTGAC
>DATEWS010000741.1:0-8375 GCA_035257785.1 Pyrinomonadaceae bacterium | reverse complement strand
GCAGTTTCTACAGCAGCCAGTTCCGCTGAGTGTTGCTCGATCAACTGCGAGAGTTTGTATATTAGTCTGCCGCGATCACGCGCGCTCATCCTGGACCACTTGCCTTCGAACGCGCGCCGGGCAGCTGCGACTGCTTTGTCGATGTCGGCCTTGTCGGCTTCAGCGATTTCAGCGAGCGTCTCGCCCGTCGCCGGGTTCGGCGTCTTAAAGGTCTTGCCCGACTCTGAATCAACCCACTGTCCATCGATGAAGAGTTGATATTTACGCGTATCTACTGCTGCTGATGACATATTTCTCCAATCCGTGTTTTTAGAACTCTGTCGTACCGAGTAATAGTTGACGCAAGACGTACGGAAGAATTCCGCCGTGCTTGAAGTAATCGACTTCGATCGGCGTGTCGATTCGAAGTGTGATCGGAATCTCCTCGATCGCACCGCTCGCTCGATGAATCACAAGCGTCACATCCTGGCGCGGCTCGATGCCTGCTTCAATTCCGAGGACATCAAATTTCTCACGGCCGTCGAGTCGCAGCGAAGCTGCATTCGTGTCTTCCTTAAACTGGCATGGCAAGACGCCCATTCCCACCAGGTTACTGCGGTGAATACGCTCAAAACTCTGCGCGATGACGGCTTTGACACCGAGCAACCTCGTTCCTTTTGCCGCCCAGTCGCGCGAACTGCCCGTGCCGTACTCCTGCCCGGCGATGATCACAAGCGGCACATTTTCAGCCTGGTAACGCATGGCCGCATCGTAGATGCTCGTTCGTTCCCCATCAGGTTGATAAATCGTGACACCGCCTTCAACTCCGGGCACCATCAGGTTCTTGATGCGCACGTTTGCAAAGGTGCCGCGCACCATCACTTCGTGATTACCACGCCGCGCGCCGTAACTGTTGAAGTCTTTGATATCGACGCCGCGTTCCTGCAAATACAAACCTGCCGGCGACGAAGGTTTGATCGCGCCCGCCGGACTAATGTGGTCGGTCGTTACTGAATCTCCGAAGATCGCAAGCGGTCTTGCGCCTTTCACCTCCGACATAGGTTCGAGCGTGCTGTGAAAATTTTCGAAATAAGGTGGCTCGCGAATGTAGGTCGACTCCGGTTCCCATTGATAAACGTTGCCGCTCGAGCTCGGGATGTCATTCCAGAGTGGATTCTGTTCCGCGAAGCTGCCGTAGAGTCGTTGATACGTCTCGGGATCAAAAGCGGCCCGCATCAGGCTGTTGATCTCTTCCATCGTGGGCCAGATGTCGCGCAGGTAGATTTCTTCGTTGTCGTTCCCGTTGCCGATCGGGTCTGACGACAGATCGAGATCGATACGTCCGGCGATCGCAAACGCAACCACGAGTGGCGGACTCATCAGAAAGTTTGCCTTAATACTCTGGTGTACGCGCGCTTCGAAGTTTCGATTGCCCGAAAGAACGGATGCTGCGATCACGTCGCGTTCGTTAACGATCTGTTCGAGAGCGGGATCGAGTGGTCCGGAGTTTCCGATGCAAGTTGTACAGCCGTAACCGACGAGATTGAATCCCAATTGATTCAAGTACGGCTGAAGACCGGTTCGTTCGAGATATTCCGTCACTACTCGCGATCCCGGCGCAAGAGAGTTCTTTACTTTCGGACTGACAGTCAATCCTTTTTCGACAGCTTTCTTAGCGAGCAATCCCGCCGCAAGCATCACGCTCGGATTTGAAGTATTTGTGCACGACGTGATCGCCGCGATCAGAACATCGCCATGACCAATAAGTTCATCGCCAGTTGGAAACTCGTCTTCCGGAATCTCGGCAACAATATCCGGAGTGGGACGGTTATTGACCATTTCTGTTTCCGTCCACGCGTTGGTGTTGGCCTCTGTCTGATGATTACCGGCGATAGCGGGAACCGATTCCGGTCGCTGCTCACCGCCGCCCGCCATCGCGCGTTGTCGATCGGCGCCGATCTTCACGTGATAACGCGTCCAAAGGTCGTCTTCAGTTTTACCGTATCCGCCTTCGTTGATCGGTTTTACCATCAGCTCGTTGAACTGTGTCTTCAGCGCTGACAGTTCGATTCGATCCTGTGGTCGCTTTGGACCAGCGACACTTGGACCAATCGACGCGAGATCGAGATCAAGCACAACACTGTAGTCGCACTCGCCTCGACGCGGTATGCCAAACATACCTTGCGCCGTGTAGTAGTCCCTGACGAGATCCACGTGCTCCTTCGGACGTCCGGTTGCGAGAAGATAAGCGCAAGTCTCTTCATCGACGGGAAAGAATCCCATCGTCGCGCCATACTCGGGCGCCATGTTGGCGATCGTGGCGCGATCGGTCACAGACAAACTCGCCGCACCTTCGCCATGAAACTCAACAAACTTTCCGACCACCTTCGCCTTGCGCATCATCTCCGTTACACGCAACACGAGATCGGTGGCCGTCATGCCTTCACGCAAACTGCCGCTCAGGTGAACACCAACAACGTCGGGCGTAAGGAAGTAAACGGGTTGGCCCAACATCGCCGCCTCTGCTTCGATGCCGCCCACACCCCAACCGACAATCCCGAGACCGTTGATCATCGTCGTGTGTGAATCAGTGCCGACAAGCGAATCCGGAAAGTAAATATGTTTCTCCCAAACATTCTTCGCGAGGTATTCGAGGTTGACCTGGTGACAGATGCCGATGCCCGGCGGAATCACACGAAAGCCATCGAACGCCTGAGTGCCCCACTTCAAAAACTGGTAACGGGACCGATTGCGTTTGAACTCCATCTCCATGTTCTTTTCAAACGCATCGCGTGTGCTGGAAAAGTCGACCTGCACCGAGTGATCGATCACGAGATCGACGGGCACGAGTGGTTCGATAACACTCGTGTTTTTTCCGAGACGCGCCACGGCTGAACGCATGGCAGCGAGATCGACAAGCAGGGGAACGCCCGTGAAATCCTGTAGCAGGACGCGCGCGACGATGAACGGAATCTCCTCGATGCGCTTGCCGTCAGGCTGCCAGTTGGCGAGCTCGCGAACGTCGTCTTCGGTGATCTTTTCGCCGTCGCAGTTGCGCAGCACTGACTCAAGGACCACGCGCAGGCTGTGCGGCAGTCGCGAAATGGGACCAACGCCGTCCTGCTCGAGTTTTGGCAATGAATAAAACTGTCCGATCGGGCCGGTGGCGGAACTAAAAGTTTGCAAAGAATCAAACTGGCTGGCTGGCATAGTGGTGCTCAAACTCTTTTCTGAGAAACGATGTTTTGTTGAATGTTTTGGTTCAAATTGAAGTGTACCAGCGAGGAATATTTCGCGCAAAGGCGCACCTCAGGAGCAGCAGCAGAACGCAGGAGCAGTTCTTCTCCTGCTCCTGTATTATTGCTCCTGCTGCTGGTCGCGTGAAACAAATTCGTGATTTCTCCATTTCCGCGGTATTGGGTATAGTTTCTCAAACAACAGCGCAAGTAAGGAGATCTGCATGTCTAAGAAACACGGCGAGTATTTGGCGAACGACCCTGATTACGTTCCAGATCCCGAAATTGAGGAGTTTATGGAGCAAGAGATTTCGCGCGCGCCTAAAGATCCGGAACTGCTGGCCCATCGACTACGCAACAACACTGCTGCTTCGCCGCGCGATGCCGGTGGTGATTTGGATGCGGACTGGGAAGATGTTAACGACAGTGGCTCAGAGACTGTGGCCGGCGATAATCCGACTCCCGATCAATCGCTGGTCGAGGAAAACGCATCAGCAATGGGTGTCAGTTATGAAGATAACGAAGAGCTGGAGTTTATCGACAAGATCGAGAAGCGCGATCGCGAACGCTATGAGCTCGACGAAAACTCAAAGGCATCAGAAGACATGATCTAAAACTCTTTGCGACTGTCGAGCAGGATCGTTACTGGTCCATCGTTCACCAGTTCGACCTGCATCATCTTGCGGAAGCTGCCAGTTTCAACCCGCCCAAGCAGCTTCCGACTGCTCTCCACGAAGTAATCGTACAAAGGCTCGGCAATCTCAGGCGCAGCAGCATCGCTCCACGACGGCCGCAACCCACGTCGCACATCACCGTACAGAGTAAATTGAGAAACAATCAGCAGAGCACCGTCGATATCTTTGACAGAAACATTCATGCGCCCTTCCGCATCGTCAAAGATCCGCAGGGCTGCGATCTTGGCGGCGAAATAGTCAGCATCCTCTCGCGTATCGTCGCGCGCAATACCTAACAAAACGACGAGACCCTTTTCGATCTCGCCGACAATCTCCCCTTCAACGGTAACGCTCGCCCGCGTCACCCTCTGTACCACCGCTCTCATAGAATCTGATTCGCGTTAATCCGCAAAATCCGCGGTTTCATTTCCGTGGTGGTTTGGATGGCCTAATCTCAATGCGACTCGGTAACGCACGCTCGGGGTACTCCAACAGATCCATCACCACTTGCGCGATATCAGCGGGCTGGAGTTGCCAGCTCTTTTGATCGCTTGGCTCGTCACCGCCAAACTCAGTGTTCACCGAACCGGGCATGATGTAACTCACCTTGATGCCGTCGTGCCTTACTTCCTGCATCAACGCCTCACTAAATCCGTTCAACCCAAACTTCGACGCGTTGTAAGCAGCCATCTGCGCATGCGGATTCGCCCCGGCGAGTGAAGAGATGTTGATGATGTAACCACCGCCTCTTTTCTTCATCAACGGAATCGCTTCATGACAGCAGTAGAAGACGCCGAACACATTAGTCTCGAGCACCGCGCGAAAATCTTCGGGACTCATCGACTCCACTGACGAGAAGATCCCGACGCCGGCGTTATTGATGAGAATGTCAACAATACCGAACGCCGCGAAAAGCGACTTGACCGCGTCGTAATTGCGCACATTGCAGACATAACCAGAGACAGTGCCTGGTCCGATTTTGCTCAATTGCGAGGTTGCGTTTTCGATGTCCGATTCTATTCGCCCTGTGATTGCCACGTTGGCTCCCGCTGAGATGAGCGCTTCTGCAATCGCGCGTCCGATTCCTCGTGTCCCGCCTGTAACAATCGCGTTCTTGCCGGTTAGATCCACCATTTTAGCCCTGTAACTTCGCACGCAGTCGTTCGTTGACAATCTTCGGGTTCGCTTTGCCCTTCGAAGCCCTGATCACCTGCCCCACAAAGAAACCAAACAACGTTTCTTTGCCGGAACGATAGCTCGTAACCTGATCGGGATTCGCAGCGATCACGCTGTCGATCAGCGAGTCGATCTCACCGGTGTCACTAACCTGGACCAACCCCTGTTCTTCGACGATCGTGGCGGCTGACTTCCCTGTCTTGAACATCTCGACCAGAACGTCTTTGCCCTGCTTACCACTGATCTTCGCTTCAGCAATCATTCGCACCAGCGCGCCTAACTCTGCTGCTGCGATCGGCGAATCCGAAGCCGAAAGACCATTCGCTTCCAGCTCTCGCAGCAACTCGGATCGAATCCAGTTCGCAGTCGTGCGCGCATTGCCTGACGCCTCCACTGCCTTCTCGTAGTAATCAGCCAGCGAGCGTTCGGAAACGAGTTGTGAAGCATCGGCATAACTCAACCCATACTGCTCGCTGAATCGCTTGCGGCGAGCTTCCGGCAGCTCGGGCATCGCACGCCGCACTTCATCAACAAACTCTTGCGACACGATTACCGGCGGCAGATCCGGTTCAGGAAAGTAGCGATAGTCGTGCGCTTCTTCCTTTGAACGCATCACACGGGTCTCCAGCGCACGATCATCCCAAAGCCTTGTTTCCTGTGCCAGCCGCCCGCCTGATTCAAGCACCTTGATGTGTCTCGCGACTTCAAACTCGATCGCGCGTTGCATGAACCGAACCGAGTTCAGGTTTTTCAACTCGACCTTCGTACCGAACTTCTCGTCACCAACACGCCTGACGGAAACGTTCGCTTCGCAACGCAGATTGCCCTTCTCCATGTCAGCTTCCGAGGCGCCGACCCATTGCAGCGCGCGCCGCACGTGATTGACGTAGTCGTAAGCTTCCCACGATGAACGAAAGTCGGGCTCAGTGACGATCTCCGCGAGTGGAACTCCGGCGCGATTCAGATCGATATAAGAATAACGATCGACGTCAGGCAGGCCTTCGTGAACGTTCTTGCCTGCGTCTTCTTCGAGGTGCAGTCGCGTGATCCGGATCTGCTTCGGACGCCACTCCATCGGATGACCAGCTTCGTCACGCTCAGCGGTCATGATCTCGAGTTCACCGTTTGCTGAAAAAGGTTGATCGTATTGCGAGATCTGATAGCCCTTCGGCAGGTCTGGGTAGAAATAATTCTTGCGCGCGAAGATCGACTGGTGATTGATGTGTAATCCGAGCGCTAACGCTGCGCGCGCGCCGAGTTCAATCACGCGACGATTCAAAACCGGAAGCGCTCCCGGCAAACCAAGACAGGTTGGACACGTGTTCGCGTTTGGCTCGTCGCCAAAACGTGTCGCGCAACCGCAGAAGATCTTCGACTCCGTACTCAGTTGAGCATGGATCTCAAGTCCGATAACTGTTTCCCAGGTCATCTATGTGATCCGTGTCTCCCGTGAACGATGCGCGGAATAACACGTACGCCCGGCGCTGTGAACACTCGCCTTCGCCCATCAAAAGAAAATCTTGGAAAAGGAGTTATCGGCGTCGCGAGAAATCCATCGAACGGTGAAGATCGAAATCGTCCGAAGCGGTTAAACCGCCCACTCGTGATTCCGAACCCAATGCCATCAAAAGGTCCAAAACCGCCGAACGAATATGACCATGGTATGTCGCCCGGTTGCTGAGGCAAGGAACCCAACTTTGCGCCGTTCTCCGCGCGCAATGCGTCGGCGCGACCACGCCAGTAGGCCTCCTCCTGCGCTTGCATGCTGCGCACCTGTTCCATTGTCCGGTCTTCAATGGCGGCGGTTTGGCGCTGTCGATCTTCCAACGAAGGCAGGCCCAACGCCTTGCGCTGGTTTTCACTCTCGACACGCGCAAGCCGGAACTTCTCCAGTTCCGTATTCGTGATTGAGCGTCCTGCACCAGTACGACGCGTCTGCGGCGCGGGCCCAACATCGGCTTTCGGCGCAGTCGCTTTCCTCAGAAACGATCCTTTCGTCTCACGGTTCGCGCGCTCGGTTTCGCCGATATCGACAGTGTTGAGTTGGACTGTTACCTGAATCCCGTTACCGACATCGTACGTCAGCGTCGAATTCGTAACGGTAAACTCGTTCGGAATTTCGACACGACGACCGTCACGCATGACCAGTGTATAAGCGTTAACCACAGACACGGTCAAAAACAGAAACAGCGCGGCAAAGAGAACTTTACTTCTTCCCATGGCTCAAACCTCTTTTTCTAAAACTTTGGCAATAGTATACGGCGAAAAATTCTTTGCAACTAGCCTTGCACTCTGGTATACATGCGGCGCACCAAAACTAAACCAAGGTTGATCATTGAAACGCGGACGCCCGGGCATTCGCCCATGGCGCAGCGCCGCTCGGTTCCAAACATTCAAACCAGGAGCGAGTGATTAATGGCGAAGACGGTTTGTAAGATTTTGGGAGTCGTGTTTTTACTCATAGGTGTGTGCGGGTTTGTAGCTCCAACCCTGCTGGGGGCACACCTGATGCCGTTACATAACATCATTCACATTCTCTCGGGAGCCGTCGCCCTTTACTTCGGCTTCGCGGGAACTTTGTCCGGCGCAAAAGTTTTCTGTCTTGTTTTCGGCGTGGTTTATCTAGGGCTTGCTGTTATGGGCCTGGCATTCGGCACCGGCCCCGATCGTATGTGGATGCTCACTCAGGCGCTCCATTTCGGCAATGCCGATCATTTTATTCACGGGATCCTGGGCCTGGTCTTTCTGGCCGGCGGGCTGTTTACCAAAAACGTTTAGTCTCGCTTTCAGGTTGCAAGGGAGAGTTCTGTAAGTGGCGCACTTGCGTCCGCGACCTCCAAACCCTTGCAACCTGAACCACGGATTTAGCGGATCTATCAATCCGATTCACACTGATCAATCCGCGCTTTAAATCCGGATTATCTGTGGTTAAAACTTCACCCGAATGCCACCACGGCCAAGTGCGCCGGGCGCGAGAAAACCGTTCTCGTAGTACGTCTGATTGAAGACGTTGTCGACTCCACCAAAAAACACCAACGTCACGCGCTCCGTCTGTCGTCTCTCATAACTCACAAAAAGATCGCCTTTCGTATACCCACTGAAACTTAGTTCCGCCATTCGAAATGGAAAATTATTTTCGAACACGGGCGCGAGATACGATCCGGTGCGGTTGAGATCGAAACTGAACAGCAACGTGCGATACCGCTGCGTAAGTGTGAAACCAAACAAATGTTTCGGTATCACGTATTCCGGCAGCAGGCCCTGGCCCACCAACGCACGGTCGCTATTAGTGAACGTGTAAGAAGCTCTC
>DATEWS010000740.1:0-3856 GCA_035257785.1 Pyrinomonadaceae bacterium | reverse complement strand
CGATGCGCAAGGTTGCGGGTGAGAATATTGTCGAAGCGTTCGTGATGGAAACCGAGAAGCTCCTGGCGGAAATAAAAACCAGCCACGGATAACACGGATCCGTGTTACCGGATTTTCGGTCGCTTTTGCGCAGCTACGTCGCCCGCCATTACTAAAAACAACGCATCCGTCGATAACTTGCGATTGACGTTCACGATCAGTTGTTCGCGTAGATCTTCGATCTGGAGAATCCAGTCAGCCGCGCGCGAGGAATCGATCTTTTCGCTGATCTCACGCAACTCAGTTAACAAGTCTTCATTCACGAGTTGCTCTGAATTGACTCCGAGCGACAACATCCACGCATCGCGAATCAGTGTCTCCAGCACGTCCAGACGTTCTTCAAACTCTTCTTTGTACTGAGCTTCGTTGAGCTGTTCAGCCGCGCGCAGCAGTTGCGCGCGATCCTCGCTGACCACGAGCGCGTTCAGCACTTTGAGCATTGCTTTGCGTTGCGACGTGAACGTTACAAGATCACCTGACAAAGCGCGGCCGATGCTGCCGCTTGCCGCACGCGCTCGCAGTCGCGCCGTCTTGTTGTCTGCAAGTTTGTTCTTCGTCAAGTGAGTCTCGATCTCAGCCGGAGTCAAAGGCGAGAAACGGATCATCTGACAACGCGAGAGAATCGTCGGCAACAGCATTGCCGGACGTGAAGTGATCAGGATCAGGTGCGACGTCCTTGGCGGCTCTTCGAGTACTTTCAGTAACGCATTTGCGGAGGCGTCGTTGAGTTTGTCGGCTTCGTCGATCAAGAACACACGCGCCTTGCCTTCGAACGGGCGAAAATTTGCTTCCTTCTCGATCTGCCGCATCTGCTCGACGCGCAACACGCGTTTCGGAGCGATAACTAAGCCAACGTCCGGATGGTCCGTCCAGATTATCTGCGTCCACTCGTCTGCGTCGTCGCGTTGCGGATAGTTGAGTTTAACGACGCGTGTGCAAGACGAACAAACGCCACACGCTTCGTGATTCTTCGGCGTGCGACAGTTCAAAGCGCGCGCCACTTCGAGCGCGAAACGTTTCTTGCCGATGCCTTCTTCACCAACGAACAGCATCGCACCCGGTAACCGTTCGGTCACCAGCATTCGTTTCAACGCCGCTTTGACGCGCTGGTTTCCGGTTAACTCGTCAAACATATTTCATCGCGAGGTGGCCGCGGCTTTGCAGATACGGAACAATGATTTCCCTGACACGCTCCTGCGTGTCCTCGACTGTACCGCTCGTATCAATCAACTTCACGCGCTCGGGTTCGGCAAGCGCGATCTGTAAATATGCGTCGCGCACGCGTTCGTGAAAATCGGCTTTCTCGATGTCGAGTCGATCGCGTCCCGAAGATCTTCCGGTTGTACGTCTGGCCGTGCGACTCGTTGACTCGTCGATTGAGAGATCGAAAAGCAACGTCAGATCGGGTTTCAATCCTTCGGTTGCGAGTTGCACGATCTGCGAGATCAATTCCGGCGAAAAGCCACGACCGGCGCCTTGATACGCCACTGTCGCATCGGCGTAACGATCCGAGATCACAACCTTTCCGGCTTTCAACGCCGGGCGCAAAACGCGACGCACATGTTGGGCGCGGTCGGCGGCGAAGACCAGCAGCTCAGTTAAGGGATCGACTTCCTCCAGCGCGTCGAGCAGCGCTGCTCTGAGTCGCACACCGAGCGCCGTGCCGCCGGGCTCGCGAGTCAATAAGGCATCACAACCGTTCGCGCGCAGGAAATTGCCCAGTAAACGTAACTGAGTCGACTTTCCGCTGCCGTCAATGCCCTCGAAAGTAATGAAGGTTCCCGTCACAGTTCCTCTTCTCTGCGGTCGTCTGCGTATCTCTGCGTTCTCTGCGTAAAAAACGGCTCATTTCAACGCAGAGAACACAGAGATACGCAGAGGGCCGCCGCAGAGAGCGAGAGTGTAAACGAATGTCACGCTTCAGGCACGTCGGAGTCGCGCATGTCGCGCGGGTTGGTTTCGGTCGTCGCTTGTGAATGCAGTTCGCCGGTTCCGCGTCGCGATTGTGAGATGGTCGAGATGGCGTGTTTGAAGATCAATTGTTCCTGAGAGCCCGACTCGAGCAGGACCGAAAACTTATCAAAGCTGCGGATTCGGCCCGTCAGCTTGGCGCCATTCAGAAGATAAACAACGACGGAGGTCTTTTCACGACGCACCGTGTTGAGAAAGGCGTCCTGGATATTTTGTGGTGCCTGTTTGCCGTCCGACATGTTGAAACCCGGGGGTGGATTGGTAAAACCGCGCGGTTGCATTGAGATTACAACACCGATCTTTGGCTGACAAGAGATCCGGGGAGATGTGAGAGAAAGATGATTATTTGAACCGTGGCCCACTGGCCAGGGATTTGAGAACCGATCGCAATATGTCTTTTTCCTCACCAAAACCCTCAAACCATTCCACGTCTGCTTCATGGCGAAACCATGTCAATTGACGTTTTGCGTAGTGACGCACGTCGAGTTTGGTCTGCTCCACTGCGCTTTCGAGGGTGCGCAATCCTTTTAGATACTCGACCACGCGGCGATAGCCGTGGGCGCCGAGTGCGTTCGACGTAGGTGAAATTCCGCGGGCCAGCAGGTCGCGAACTTCATCGACGAGACCGGCGCGAAAGTGGGCTTCAGTACGTTCGTTGATGCGGCGGTAGAGTTCGTCGCGTGGCGGATTGAGGGCGAGAATGCGCAGGCGGCGCGAGCTTTCGTGAGGTTCGGGACGAGTAGGCCGTTGGTCCACGATCGATTTTCCGGTTTGAAAATAGACTTCGAGGGCACGCTGGACTCGTGGCCAGTCGCGTGGGAAGAGTTGTTGTGCGGCGGCTGGATCGATGCGATGCAAAACACGGTACAGGTGTTCGGGGCCATTTCGTTCGCGGATTTGCGTCAGACGCTGGCGCAGCGATTCGTCAGTTGGTGGGCTTACAAAAAACGGGTAGCGCAAGGCGCGTAGATAGAAACCGGTGCCGCCGACGAGCAAGGGAACGCGGCCACGGCTTTCGATGTCTTCGATCTTGTTTGCAGCTTCGCGAGCCCATTGACCGGCGGTGTAGTTGATCTCAGGAGAGACGAAGTCGATCAGGTGATGGGGGATGTCCTTGCGTTCATCGAGAGGGACTTTGGCTGTGGCGATCTGGATGTCTTTGTAGACCTGGACGGAGTCGCAGTTGATGATCTCGCCGTCGAGTTGGAGAGCGACTTCGATTCCAAGTGTGCTTTTGCCGGAGGCTGTTGGACCAACGATAGCGATGACGGGCGTTTCAGAGGGCACGCAGCAATATTACGATCCAGATGAGGCCAAGCAATAGCAGACCACCGAGGATTTGGTTGCGTGAGAATCTCATGGTAAAGATAGTAGGAGCAGCAAGCAGGGGCAGGGTTCTGCTCCTGCACACTGCTCCTGCCCCTGATTAGTAAATCCTCGTCAGTTCGATGCCGGTGTAATACGCTTTGAGGATTTGTTCCGCGGACCAGCCTTGCTTTGCGAGACCGTAGGCGCCCACCTGGCACATGCCTACGCCGTGCCCCCAGCCACGTCCGGTGAAGACGAATTCTGAAACGCGTCCTTCGTCGTCAAATTCGCGATCGATCACGAAGAGCTGCTCGCGTAGCCCAAGCGCTGAACGAATACGACCACCGCGAACGTGTGCCGTGCCGTTCGTGCCGATGATCTCGAGATCCGTCACGCGGTGCGATGCACCACGCGACGCAACGCGGAGATCAATGATCGGACCAATGCCTTTCGCCGCACGTGCGAGACGCGCTTGCACCTGGCCCGCCGACAACCCGCGCGTCCAGTTAGCAAACGGTGAAAAGCGATCGGCCGCCGC
>DATEWS010000739.1:0-3835 GCA_035257785.1 Pyrinomonadaceae bacterium | reverse complement strand
ATGCATTTGTCGAGGAGAATAGTTTAAACCGGAATATCTCAGAATTGAGAAAGGCGCTGAGTTCCGGAGTCGAAGATGCGCCTTACATCGAAACCGTACCCAAACGCGGTTACCGTTTCGCCGCGGCGGTGGAGGTTGTCGAAGATGCCGGCATGCAAACCGTTAGCGATTTTTCTCAGTCAAAAGAAGCGTCTTCGCCTGGCAGCCTGCGACGATTGATCGTAAGTCGAACTGCCACACTGCTATTGATAGCCGTATTCTGTACAGTCGGTGTCGGTGTGTTTATGTATAGACGGGCGACTCGCGCAGGTCGCTCGGCGGAACCTGGATCGTCGGTGACGTCGCTGGCAGTTTTGCCGTTCAGATCAATTGATCATGGGGAACGAGATTACCTCGGCCTCGGCATGGCGGACTCATAACAAAGCTGAGTAATCTCGAGCAAGTCAAAGTGAGATCAACGAGTTCGATTCGCCGTTATGCGCAATCTAATCCCGATGCCCTCACCGCTGCTCGACGGAATGCGCGGAATTCCGGATTTTCAACAACTGATGGAAAACCTAAGAAGTACTGGCGGTCAGTAAACGAGCGCTACGCTACCACTAAGGACGTGTAGGTCTGAGCAATTCGTTGATCGTTAGGAATTTAAACCGCCGGCCAATGACGACTTTGATCACTCATATCTGAGCGCAATCATCGGATCAACTTTCGTTGCGCGTCTGGCCGGAATGTAGGAAGCCAGCAACGCGACCACCGTTAGTAGCAGCGACACACCGATGAAAATCAGCGGGTCGGTTGTAGACACGCCGTACAACAAACTCCTCATCACGCGCGTCAACGCAAATGCTCCAACCAGCCCTAAGACGGCTCCGATGAGACTGAGTATCATGCCTTGCGTGACGATCATACGCAGCACATCTCTCCTTTGCGCGCCGAGCGCGAGCCGGATGCCGATCTCATGCGTGCGTTGCGCGACCGAGTAGGCGATGACCCCGTAGATTCCGATGGTTGCGAGCAATAAAGCAAGCACGGAGAAGACGCCAAAGAGCAGCACGATGAGACGTATTTTGGCGACGGATTCGGAGAATGCCTGGTCCATCGTCTTGATGCCGAAAGCAGGTTGGTCCTTATCAAGCGACAGTATCACGCCGCGCACTTGTGACGTCAGCGCCTCCGGGTCGCCTTTAGTTCGCACTACGAGCCCGAGTGTGCCCCAGCCCGAGTCTTGAGCATGAGGTACATAGATTTGACATGCTACTTCCTCGTCGAGCGCAGTGGCTTTAACGTCACCGACAACGCCGACAATCTCGCGCGCGAACTTCTCGTCGCGCCACACGATGATTCGCTTGCCAATCGGGTCCTGACCTGGAAAGACACGGCGCGCGGCAGTCTCATTGATGATGACAACGGGCCCAGTCTCCGCCGTGTCATAGTCGGTGAAAGTACGTCCGGCTTTAACGGGAATGCGCATCGTCTGGAAGTAGTCGCCCGCCAGCACGATAAATTCCGTCTGGAAGGATTCCTCGGGTACGAGCGGTCGTCCTTCGGGGACGAATGAGCGACCGTAACCGGGAACACCGCCGAGCGGAATTACCGTCGTCGCACCAGCAGATTCGACGCCCGGCAGAGCGCTGGCGCGCTTCGTCAACTCACGAAAGAAAGTCGCTTGCTGCTCCGCCTTGTAACGAGTTCCAGGGAGGCCTATATACATCGTCAAAACATTGTGAGGATCGAAGCCCGCATCTACATCTCGGAGCACCATGAAACTCTTAACTAACAATCCCGCGCCGATGAGCAGCAGCAAAGACAAGGCTATCTCCGAGACAACCAATATCGCGCGCATGCGGTTGCGCGCGCGCCCTTCACGCGTTCCGCGGCCTCCTTCCTTCAGCACATCGTTGAGATCGAGCTTTGACGCCTGGAGCGCAGGAGCTAAACCAAACAGCAGACCGACCAACCCAACCACTCCCACCGTGAAGCCAAGTACGCGCGCGTCCAACCCGACCTGATCCAGGCGTGCAAGGTCTGCCGGACTGATCGCGATCAACAATTTAGTTAAGAGAATACTGAGGGCTAACCCGACCACGCCGCCCGTAATAGCAAGCAACGAACTTTCCGTCAGTAGTTGACGGACAATTCGCCAGCGACCAGCTCCGAGTGCGGTGCGTACCGCAATTTCCTTCCGTCGTGAGGTCGCGCGTGCAAGGAGCAAGTTCGCGATGTTCGCGCACGCAATCAACAACACGAAACCGACTGCGCCGAGCAACAACAGCAGCGATGTGCGAATGTCTTTCGTCGTCCAGGCTTGTAAGTTATGTAGCCGCACCGACCACCCGGCGTTCGTCTCCACATATTGCTGCTGCAATCGAGCGTTGATGGTATCGAGCTGCGACTGCGCTCCAGCGATCGTGGCCCAGGGCTTGAGCCGCCCTATCGCTCTGAACATACGGTTGTCGCGTCGACCATTTGGACTAATGTACAGCGGCGTCCATACTTGAATTTTCGAAGGGTAGTAGTCGAATCCAGCCGGCATCACGCCGACGATGAGGCAGCGTGTGCCGCCTAACGTGATTGGGTTTCCGAGGACGTTCGGGTTCGCGCCGAAGCGGCGCTGCCAAAGTCCATAACTTATAATGGCGACCGGCTGGGCACCCTTCGCGCGGTCTTCCTTTACAAACATGCGACCCATAATCGGGTTCACGCCCATTGTCCGAAAGAAGTCTATCGGCACCACGCTAAATGGGATGAACTCTGGCTCGGCATCGTCCCCCGTTAGGATTATGCGAGCTACATAGATGAGCGTAAGGCTGTCGAAAGCGTCCGCCTGGCTTTGCCAATCGACAAAATCCGGCATCGAAATGTGGCCGTCCCGAATTGCTCGATCGGGTTTGATGCTCTCGAAATACACCAATCGTTCCGCGTCGGGAAATGGCAACGGCCGCAAGAGCACTCCGTTAACGATCGAAAAGATTGCAGTGTTCGTACCAATCCCTAACGCTAACGCCAGCACCGCGACAAAAGTGAAACCGGGAGTATGGACCAGTGCCCGCACGCCGGTTCGAATGTCTCGCCACACGGTTTCTATAAAGCGACCCATTCTAATCTCCCTCACTCTTTCTTCGACTTGTTCGACTCCGCCAAGCTCGATGAGAGCGTTACGCCGGGCCTCTTGAGGCGACTGGCCTTGTCTGAGGTTCTCTTCCGTCAACATGTCCAGGTATGCCTGGATTTCTTCACTGAACTCCTGGTCCACTTTCTCCTTGTGGAACAGGTTGCGCCAGAGGCTGGTCAGACGAGGAATGAACGGCACGACTGCGTCTCCTCATGTAGCCTTTAGGGCGGTGGTGATGGCCAGGGAAATGCGTTGCCAGTCCTGCGCTTCTGCGTCGAACTGACGGCGGCCAGCTGCGGTAAGGCGATAATACTTTGCACGGCGATTGTTCTCTGACTCACCCCAGGATGACTGGAGCCAACCTGCCTCTTCCATCCGGTGTAACGCTGGGAACAGCGACCCGGGCTTGACCTTGAAAGTTCCCTTCGTGATCTGTGCGATGCGATTCGAAACGCCCAGCCCATGCAGCGGACCCAGAGCAAGCGATTTCAGCACCAGAAGGTCGAGCGTACCCTGCAACAGGTCAACCTGCCTCTTTGCCATGTGTCTCTCCTATAGACATTCTGTACGTGATAGCTTACCGTTTTCATATAGAATGTCAATACGAGCGGTTGAAGAAATAATTAAAGTTGAGCCGAGGCTAGTTGACTGGCAAGGACGGCGCGGGCTATCTATTGAATCAGGTCCAGATGGAAAACCATACGATAACAACTTTCATAGTCGACT
>DATEWS010000738.1:0-2609 GCA_035257785.1 Pyrinomonadaceae bacterium | reverse complement strand
TTGATTTCAGTAACCGGCGCCGATGAAGCAGGCAACGAGCTCCGCGCCAAACTCGAAGCCGCCGGAGTGAATATCGATGGCGTGATTGTTTCCGACAAGATCGAAACGACCACGAAGGTTCGAATTCTCGCCGGGCATTCTCACGCGAACAAACAGCAGGTAATCAGGATCGACTACGAAGGCGCGTCTCTCGACGACGATGAAGTTCGCACCGCGCTCCTTATGAAACTGCAACAAGCCATCGCGACTGCGAATGCTGTGGTGATTTCTGATTACAATTACGACGTCGTTGACGCGCGAGCCGTAGATCTGATTCGAAGAAACACATCCGCTCCGGTGCTGGTTGATTCGCGATTTCGGCTACTCGAGTATCCGGGGTTCACCGCTGCAACCCCGAACCAGGAAGAAGTCGAGAATCTCGCCAGGGCGCCGATCTCCTCCACCGAACAATTGGAGAAAGCGGCTACAGATTTGAAGCAACGCCTCGGTCATCGCGCGTTGCTCGTGACGCGTGGGGGTGAGGGCATGACGTTAGTGGAGAGCGATGCGGCGCCGGTTCATATTCGCGCTGTTGGCGCGCAACAGCCGGTTGATGTCACGGGTGCAGGCGATACGGTGATTGCTACGTTTACGCTCGCGCTCGCTTGTGAGGCGTCATTTGCGGATGCAGCGAGGCTCGCGAATTATGCCGGCGGACTCGTCGTGATGAAACGCGGAACAGCGACGATCAGCGCCGCCGAGTTGGAACATTCGATTGCAAGCAACTAGTTCAATTTTGAGCCGCGATGAGTTGGTGGAGCGCGTGGCGGCCGCACGCGAAACGGGCTCAAGAATCGTTCTGGCGAATGGATGTTTCGACGTTCTGCACGTCGGACACGTCCGTTATCTCGCGGGTGCACGAGAACTCGGAGACGTCCTCGTCGTCGGCATTAACTCGGATGAACAGGTCGCGGTTCAGAAAGGGGATGGACGGCCAGTCTTGCCGGCAAGCGAACGCGCAGAGATCGTAGCGGCACTCGAATCCGTTTCTTTTGTAACCATCTTCAACGAACCAACTGTCGAAGAACTCCTGCTTGCCTTGAAACCCGACGTCCATGCAAAAGGCACTGACTACACGACAGACACAGTGCCCGAGCGTGACGTGGTACGATCCTATGGCGGACAAGTGGCGATCGTCGGAGATCCAAAAGATCATTCAACGTCAGAAATCATTGCCAGGCTTGGAGGGGCAAATGGATAAACAGAAGCACTCACGCAGCGGCGCAACGGCGCAACGCGAGTTTCTACGTCTTGAATTTTGCTCTGCGCCGTTGCGCCGTTGCGTGAGAATTTTCTTTATCGTCCTGCTTGTTTGCACCGCGGCACTCGCACAAAACAAAGCAGCGCGTTTCGATCCGGACGGCTCGTTTTGGGTGCTCGGCGAAACACCAAACGAATTTTCGGAATTCAGCGGCATAAATCTGAATGCGAAGAGATCGCGACAGCTTCCGGGCCAGGGTTTTTCGTTGACAAATGGGAAGACACTTCGCTTCAAGACGCTATTAGTGAAGCGCGATAACTTCACTTTCACCACCGTCACTGTCGGTGGCGTCTATTACGCTTTTTCAGGAAAGTTTCTTAAGGGCGGCGTGTATTCTGCGGGCGATCTCGACGACACGATTCCGGTTCTTAAAGGAACTTTGACCAAGTTTCGCGATGGTCAAAAAATCGCCGAAGCGAAACTCACATTCTCGTATTTCGGCGGCACCTGAGACCTCGGGATGAAAGTTCTGATCGTAAAGTTAGGTAGTATTGGCGACATAGTTCACACTTTGCCCGCCCTCGCCGCTCTACGCGCGGCACAACCGCAGGCCGAGATCTCCTGGGTGGTCGAACGTCGATCTGCTGAAATTTTGAGAGACAACCCGCTTTTGGATCGCCTCATCGAAGTGGACACGAAGGCGTTGAGGCGCGGGCTGATGTCTGGGGAGACGCTGCGGGCACCGCGCCAGCAGTTACGTCGGTTACGCGCCTCAGCCTTCGATGTCGCTTTAGACTTCCAGGGACTTCTCAAATCCGCTTCGATAGCGCGCCTTTCGGGCGCGCAACGTGTTTTTGGCTATTCTCGCGCCGGACTACGCGAACCGGCAAGTTCCCTTTTGCTTTCGAAACGAATCGACGTGCCGGTCAACGTCCACGTCATTCGCAAAGCGCTGCTCCTGCTCGAAGGCGCGCTGGGGATTCCCGCCCCGGAAAATCTTTCCTTCCCTATTAATGTCACAAACGACGAGGAACGTGAGGCTCGAAAGATTGCCGCGGAGACTGGAGGCAAGTACGCGATTTTGAATCCGGGCGGCGGCTGGCCGACGAAACTTTGGAGCGTCGAACGATTTGGCAAACTCGCGGATCGGCTCTGGTCCAGTTATGGTATTTCGTCGCTCGTGACTTACGGCCCCGGCGAGCTCGAGCTTGCCGAAGCTGTTCGCCGCTCGTCAGTCTCTGGAAAAGCGACTCCAGTCAGCCCGTCTTTGAAAAGTTTTTATTCGCTCGCGCGCGGCGCGAGTGTCTATGTTGGTGGTGACACTGGCCCGACGCACATCGCGGTCGCGGCGGGCACGCCGATCGTCGGA
>DATEWS010000737.1:0-15056 GCA_035257785.1 Pyrinomonadaceae bacterium | reverse complement strand
TGAGAAAGTTAAGCTCTCTCGTAAACACAGCAGCGCACGACTCACACTCACTCAAATGCGCTTCAACCGTTGCACGCTCCTCACCCTGTAACTCGTTATCGAGATACAACGTCAAACGCCCGCGGATGTCATTACAATTTCTCAACACGATTCGCGAGATTGGACCACTGCACGTCGCGTCGCCTGAGTTGCGTAATCGAGTCGAGCAGATTTTGCGGCTTGAACCAGCGCACGCGTCGCGATCTCGTTTTACGTGGGTCGCAGCCGTGGCCGCGGGATTGTTGGTGCTGCTGCTGCCGGTGCTTGTCTGGCGGCTAGTGAGACACAGGGAACCGGCTCCGGTCACACAGGCTGGCAACTTTGCGTTAATGGCCGTCGATACTCACTTGCGACACATGCGCGGGCAGTTGCCGCTCGAGACCGAGTCAGCGAATCCGCGGGAGATTTCGGAGTGGTTCGTAAACAAGGTCAACTTCAGTGTGCAGTTGCCGAACTATCAGGAGTCGTCAGGACAGGAAAAGCTTTACACCTTGGAGGGCGCGCGTCTCGTCAATTATGGAAATCAATACGCCGCTTACGTTGCGTATCGCATGAAGGAACGACCGATAAGCCTCGTTATTACTTCCGACTCAGTGGCGAAACCTTCCGGTGGCGAACAGATCGCTTCGAAGGGTTTGAAGTTTCACTACAACGCGATTGATGGACTGAAAGTGATTACGTGGTCCGATCGTGGTCTGACTTACGCGCTCGTCTCCGATCTCGAAGAACGCGGGCAACAATCCTGCATCGTCTGCCACGAGGGCACGAAAGACCAGGACTTCATCGAGCCACTAAAACCTCATTAATAGCCACAAAAAGGCACATAAGGCACAAAATGATTTTTTCTGAGGGTAAATCATTTTGTGCCTTATGTGCCTTTTTGTGGCTATGTTTGCCTTGAATACATCTTGATAATGCGCTCAATCGCGGCGCGACAGACTTTACAGAAGTGGTCCGTCCGCGAAAACATTATGCAATCGACTTCCGGCCGGTAATAGCCACGCGCTTCGTACATCGCGCCTTCAAAAGCCCCAACCTGTCCGAAATGCTTCTCCGCGGCGAACATCTTCTGCTCGTGCGCGAGTTCTTCCTTAAACAACGCCTCCATCTCTTCTTCCGGTCGCTTGTCCTTGCGCAATTGCACGCGCCGTCGCTGAATCTCGCGTGAGTAGTTCTCAAATTCTTCTTTGTTCCACGGCGTCGGAATCGGCGTCACGTTTGCAAACGGCGAAGCGAGATTGCGCCACTTCAATGTGCTGATATCGAGCAACGCCGTCACATTCGGTTCCCATGGCTCAACGCGATCGGCCGCCGGGGTATAAGCGACTGACGACGTGTAGTATTCGTCAGCGAGTCCGGCGAAGTGATGGCCAAACTCGTGGACGAAGACGTAATTCGCGAACGCGTTATCGGAAGCTACGGTGCTGTAAAGATTGAAAATGCCGCCGCCGCCGTAAGGACGACCGTTCACGATCACTTCGATAAACTCGTACGGCGCAAACTGCGCGGCTCGCCGCAACGCGTAATTGTCGAAAGTCAAGACGTAGCGTTCGGATCCAAATGCGTCGTAAGTAGCGCCGATCGGTGAGTCGCGATAGATGCCGGTCGAAGGCCTCGAGATTCCCGACTCGGCTGCCGGCGGGCACAGTGCCCACACGTTGAAGCTCCGGCGATTCTCTTTAAAAGGCGACGTCGCGAAGAGCACGTTGGTTAATCGTCGTGCATCAGCTTCAAACTTCTTCGCTTCGGCGGCGGTGTAGCCGTCGCCGAGAATCAGAAAGTCGACGCGGTCTTCAGGTTCGCCCGTTTTCTGAATCGTAATTAACGGCGCCGGCGCCACCGGTTTCGAACGTTCGATAAACTGATCTGCCGGATCGATCGTCGTGGTCCAAATGTCCTGAAAGACGTTCTTCGCGTCGCGTTTCTTCAGCACGATACTGACGGGCGCTGTTGGCGCCGGGAAGCGCAGTGACTCCTGAAACGTGCGCTTGATCGTCTTCGCCTCGTCGGTGGTTTCCCACTCGCCGTAGATCGAAGCAAAGCCGCGGGAGTACAAAACCTGCTTCGTCTTCGCATCGCGAACTTCAAAGAAATACTTCCCGAGATTCGACGTATCGATCGCTTGCGACGGGTGTCCCGGCCACGGCAAAGGCTCGATCACGACGCGGTCCACGCTGAAAATTTCCTGCGACGCACCGCCGGTGTGGTAGTAATCCAGTCGCATCGCCGGCGTAGCGGTGACGGTAACAGCGGCAAACAACATAAGGAATGACAGGGCCAGTAGAAACTTGATCATACGGCGGATAATACAGATGAAAACGCGATCATGTCATCCATGCTAATTCGTTTCACATGCTATACTCAGTTAATTTATGGCTAGCGTCCTCGAGATCATCCCGCTCGGTGGTATCGGCGAGTTTGGAATGAATTGCATGGCTGTGCGGTACGGCGACGAGATGTTGATTCTCGACGCCGGGATGGGCTTTCCCGAGGAAACTGCCTATGGCGTCGATGTGTCGATTCCGAATTTTGGTTTTCTCGACGAGTACAGGGACAACATCACCGCCATCGTCCTCACGCACGGTCACGAAGATCATCTTGGTGCGCTGCCGTACCTGCTGAAGAAGTTCAACGTTCCCGTCTACTGCTCGCATTTCACCGCAGGCCTCGCGGAAAGCAAACTCGAAGAACACGAACTGCTTGGTGACGTGCTGCTGCATCGCGTCGAGCCGCGTGACATCGTCGACATCGGTGTCTTCCAGGTGGAATTTATACGCGTCTCGCATTCGCTCGTGGACTGCTTCTCACTCGGAATCAAAACGCCGGTTGGCACGATCATTCACACCGGCGACTACAAGGTTGATGAGACGCCGGTGATCGGCGAGCCGATTGATCTACGGTCATTCAGGCGATATGGGCAGGACGGAGTTCTGGCGCTGCTTTCGGACTCGACGAACGCGACGGTTCCTGGTCGTACACCCTCTGAACGCGCCGTTATTCCCGCGTTTGAAGAGATCTTCTCCGAGGCGAAGGGTCGCATTATCGTGGCGGCTTTTGCCTCGTCGATTCACCGTTTGCAGATCGTGCTCGACGTTGCCCAGCAGTTTAATCGCCACGTCTGTGTGCTCGGACGTTCCATGCAGAAGAACGTCGAGGTTGCGGAGCGGCTCGGGTATCTCGACATTCCGGACGGTCTGCTCGTTTCGCTGAATGAAGCGAAGATCATGAGCGACGATGAGATCGTATTTCTCGTGACTGGATCACAGGGTGAGTCACGCGCAGCGCTCTCGCAGATGGCGACGCAGAGTTACAAAGGATTGATGGTCGACGAAGGCGATACGGTCGTGCTTTCGGCGCGCATCATTCCAGGGAACGAGCGTTTGATATCGCGCATGATCGGTTTCATTTACAAGCGTGGCGCGAACATCATCGAAGAGAAACGGCGGTTGGTCCATGTCAGCGGGCATGCGTCGCAGGAAGATATTCGCATCATGACTGAGGCCGTGCGGCCGAAGTTTGTGGTTCCTATTCACGGCGAATATCGCATGCTGTTTCGTCACAAGGAGTTTGTCAAAAACCATCTTGGCTACTCGGAAGACAACATCATCCTGATTGAGAACGGCGACGTGCTGGAGCTGGATGGGGAGCGTGCCGCCGTGATCGACAAGCGTGAGATCGGACGCACGTTCATCGACGAGAGTGGCTTCAAAGAGATCGATAGCGAGACGGTGCGTGAACGCAAGCAGCTCGCTTATGAAGGTACGGTAACTGTTGTCGTCACGGTGGACGAAGAGACAGGCGAGCTTGATGGCGAACCGAAGATTGCAGCGCGCGGCGTGCGCGGGCTAAGTACCGCGAATGGTTTTGCCGCGCGACCTGGCAACTACCTGCTCGAAGACGCTAAACGTGTTGTGACTGCTGCAGTCGCAGGGGCCTCGCGACAGACGCTTTCCGATGAAACGCTCTTGAAAGAACACGTGCGCGTCGAACTGAAGCGATTTATTCAGAAGCAAACCGGTGCGCGGCCGGTGATCACTGCGGTGATTGTGCTGATCTAAGCGCACCGGAGCGCCAACGGCGCGACATATTATAGCCAGCGGCAAGCGCGTAGCGCGTCGCCCCTAATTAGCTCGAACAAATAAAAGGCCGAGGCCTGAAAGGCCGCAATAGTATTCCGCCCTTTTCAGGGCTGCGTCGCATTTTTGGTATTGATCCAGGGGCGACGTCCCGACAAAGTCGGGACTTGCCCCTGGCTATTATATTCCGCGCCTTTGGCGCTCCGGGTCTAAGATTGGGTTATTGGACCAACAAAGTCGTGATGATCACCGGCGCGTCGTCCGGTATCGGGAAGGGAATCGCGCTCGAGATCGCCGCACGCGGTGCGCATCTTGGTTTACTCGCCCGCCGCGAAGATCTCCTCAATGCGATTATCAGTGAAGCGAAGGCCGTTAAAGCCGTCGCTGCCGCGGCTGACGTGCGTGATGTCAAAGCTGTCAGAAAGGCTGCGGATCGTTTTCGCCGGGAGCTTGGTCCAATCGACATCATGATCGCGAACGCGGGTATCGGCACAGCCGATCACGCAACGCGTCTGACCCCGGAACACGCGGCGAACGTCATCGGCATCAACGTGCTCGGTGCAGTGAATAGTGTAGGCGCGGTGCTGCCCGAGATGGTCGAGCGAGGGCACGGCCGACTGGTCGCGATTTCGAGTCTCGCAGCTTATCGCGGCCTCGCGAAGTCGGCCGCTTACTGCGCGAGTAAGGCAGCGATATCGTCGTACTTTGAAAGTCTTCGTATCGATCTGCGCAACACCGGCGTCGGCGTGACGATTATTCATCCCGGTTTCATCAAGACCGATCTGACGGCAGGACGTCACGCCAAGATGCCGTATCTGATGGAGCTCGACTACGGCGTTAAAAAGATCGTCTCAGCAATCGAACGGGAAAAGAAGTACTACGCATTTCCCTGGCAACTCGCGACCATCGTGCGCGCCGGATTGATTATGCCGACGGCAATGTACGACTGGATCGCGGCACGAAATTCATTTCGAGAATAATAAATGACCATTCTTCAAGCTATCTTTCTCGGCCTGGTCCAGGGCCTGACAGAGTTCATCCCGGTTAGTTCAACAGCACATCTCGTTTTCGCATCACGCCTCGTTGGTCTTTACGCCGACGCCGCCGATAAGACACTCCAGGCCGAACAGACGACTGCCACGATCGCCGTCATTCAACTCGGAACGTTGCTCGCGGTCCTGATCTATTTCGCGCGCGACATCGTCAACATCACGCGGGCCTTTATTGTGGACCATCTTGCTTTGATCCGCGGGCGCAGCGATGAAGGACGTCCGAAACTCTCGCGCGATGCATGGCTCGGCTGGCTCGTCATCATCGGCTCGCTTCCTGTGGGTACGCTCGGTTTGTTATTGAAGAAACAGATCGAAGGACCATTTACGAAGAACCTGTGGGTGATCGCGACGATGATGATCGTTGTCGCTCTCTTGTTGATGATTGCGGAGTTTGTCGGCAGAAGAAGTACCCACATGGATGAACTCGGCGTCGGCGACGCACTCGCCGTTGGTTTCGCGCAGGTGCTCGCGTTGGTTCCCGGTTCGAGTCGTTCGGGATCGACGATCATGGGCGGGCTGTTTGCCGGGCAGACTCGAGAGACTGCGGCGCGTTTTTCGTTCCTGCTTTCGATTCCGGCGATTGCCGCGAGTGGTTTGCTGGAGTTGAAAGAGGCAGTCCATAAACTGCCGTCCGGCAGCTACGGCTCGCTCGCGGTTGCGACGATTGTTTCAGGCGTCGTGGGTTACGCGTCGATCTGGTTTTTGCTGCGTTACCTGCGGACGCACTCGACGGGCGTGTTCATCGTCTATCGCGTGATAGTCGGCGGGCTGATCCTCGCGGCGTTGTCGTTGGGTTACATGTCGGCAAGTATTTAGTCACACGGAGAAACGCGGATCGGGTACACTATCTTCGGCCCCACCTCTGAAGTACAAAACCCGGAAAAGGGCGGTGGATATTAATGAGTGACGGTTCTTCCCAGCGACCGCGCAGTCCGCGAGTTCCTGTCGAATTTGATTTGGACGTTGAAGGTACAGACACTTCTGGAAACGCTTTTCAGACCAAGGCCACGGCCACTAAAATCAGCCGCGGCGGCGCCACGCTCCTGATCGACGTTGATGTCGCGATGGGTTCAACGGTAAAGTTGGTGCCACCCTTTGGTGGCAAGCTTGACGCTGAAGTTAATGGCTCCTGGATCGACGACATCGACGGCAACAGGCGCATCGGTGTCAAGCTGCTTGCTGCTAATGGATGGTTCGCAGAGTAAGGCAACAAAAAAGCACAGAAGAGTTTAGCCACAAAAGGCACATAAGGCACAAAACGAAACCATTGATTTTAAAATTGATCTATATAAAGCATTTTGTGCCTTTTGTGCCTTTTTGTGGCCAAGAATGAAATGAAAGCCAAACGCTGGATCGTGCGTGAGCATGATGCCGAAAAAGCCACCTCACTGGCGCGCGTTCTGGGTGTCTCACCGATCCTGGCTACACTCCTGATAAACCGCGGCTACGTTGACGAGCGTGCGGCGCGCGTTTTCCTTTCTCCAACTTACGATCAGCTGCACGAGCCTTATGCCATGCTCGGCATGAAGGAAGCAGTGGCGCGTCTGAAACACGCAGTCGAAACGCGTGAACCGGTTTTGATCTACGGTGACTACGACGTTGATGGCACGACCGGCACTGCCGTGCTCTTGCGCGCGCTAAAACTTCTCGGCGCAAACGCAGGCTTTCACATCCCGCATCGCTTCACTGAAGGCTACGGCATTCAACAACCCGCACTCGAGAAAGCCGTCGCCGATGGTTACAAACTCGTCGTCAGCATTGACTGCGGCATTCGCGCGCACGAACCACTTTACTGGGCGCGTGACAACGGCCTCGACGTGATCATCACCGATCACCACCTGCCTGACGAAAAAGAAGGCGCGCCACCGGCTTTCGCCGTATTGAACCCGAATCAGGTTGGATGTGATTATCCGGACAAGAACCTTGCGGGCGTCGGCGTCGCTTTCAAGCTCGTCCATGCGCTCTTTCGCGAATACGGACGCGACGCCCAAGTACCCGCGTTTATGAAGGTTGTCGCAATTGGCACGGTAGCCGACGTGGCAAAACTCGTGGGCGAGAATCGGACGATCGTCGCCATCGGTTTGAAGGATCTGGCGAAGGTCGCTAATCCCGGTTTGCGTGCGTTGATCGACGTTGCCGGTTGCGGAGACGGCACGGGCATGACAGCATACGATCTGGGTTTTCGAATTGGCCCACGCATCAACGCTGCCGGACGCATGGACGCGGCGCGCGCGGTGGTTGAGCTCTTTGATACTCGCGACTCGGACGAAGCACGCCGGCTCGCGAATCATCTCGACGCGCGCAACGAAGAGCGCAAGACAGTGCAACAGCAGATCATCGATCTTGCCGTCGCCGAGTTGAAAGATCCTAAGGACTGTTACGTCGCGGTGATCGCGGGTGAAGGTTGGCATCGCGGCGTGATCGGCATCGCGGCGTCGAAGATCGCGGAACGACTCAATCGCCCGTGCGTTGTGCTATCGATCGACGGCGAGATGGCCCACGGTTCTGGCCGCAGTATCGAGGCGTATCACCTTTTGAATGGGTTGACTGCGTGTTCCGACCTGTTTGAGAAGTTTGGTGGTCACTCACATGCAGCGGGAATCGCGATGCGCCCGCAGCGAATTGATGAGTTGCGACGCCGATTGAATGAGCATGCGGCGTCGTGTTTGACTGCTGAGGATTTGCAGCCGGCAGTGACTATTGATTTGGAACTTAAGGCGGAGAGCGTGACGTTTGCACTCGCGCGAGAGTTGGACGCACTCGAGCCGTTTGGGGCAGGCAATCCGCGGCCGGTATTTGTGACGAAGAATTTGCGCTGTATGTCGCCGCCGTCAGTGATAAAGGAGCAACATCTGAAGTTTCGCGTGGCAGGTCCCCAAAACCGGCCGCTTGAGGCGGTTTGGTGGAATTGTATTGAGACGGCGGGGCAAACGCCCCAGTTGGATGGCAGCATCGAACTCGCCTACACGATCGAAACGAGTCCGTGGAACGGCGATTATCGGATGCAGTTGAACGTATTGGACATGAAGGTGTCATCCAGAGATTACGCAGATTAAAGACAAATCTGTGTAATCGGTGGATAAGAAGAGATGCAGGAAGTAACCCGCAGACGCGCTATTGCTCTTGGCTTGCGGGCCAAAGTCCCGGCCATCACGCGCCTCGTCGCGTTTGCCCTCCTCGTGTCGGGACTCGCCGTGGTCGGCATCTCCTATTACAAGCTGCGCAACACCGATAAGTTCAAGGCGAAGTCTGAGAAGCCGGAGCTTTCGAAAGAAGTCAGCGGTGTTGTCGAGGGCGTCGAACATCACGTCACGAAGAATGATCGTTTGTACCTGCTGGTTAAAGCCTCGCGTGACGTCACTTTTTCCGACGGTCATCACGAACTCGAAAACATAAGCATGTCCGTGTATCCGCCGGAAGGCGACACGCCGGATCAGATCTCCGCAGCGCGTGCGATTTTTTTGCCCGATACGAACGTCATCTCGTTTATCGGAAACGTCAAGATCGAGACAAAGGAGAAGCTGAAGGTTAATACTGAGGCGCTCTCGTTCGATCAGAACAGCGGCATTGCGCAAACTGATTCGCCTGTTTCGTTTGACCGCGAGAACGTGTCCGGAACCTCGACCGGCGCAATGGTCGAACAGAAGGCAAAGAAGCTCACGTTGAAAAGCAACGTTCAGTTGACCATCGCGCCGGGACAGGCGAAGTCTGCAGCACGTGCGCGTCCAGTCAGCATCAAGGCAGCCCAGGGAACTTTCGACCAGCAGTCAATGGTGCTTCTTTTTACTGGCGGCGTCACACTCGAACAGGAAGCTGACATTCTTAGCGGCGACAGTCTGCACGCGTACATCAACGAGCAGAAGCGACTGCAAAGAGCCGAGCTTCGGGGCAACTCGTACATGCGCGTGATGGATCCCGGTCGTGCTGCGGAAGTCCACTCGATCAACATGGATTTCTTCATGGACCAGGACCAGCGGCTTGAACGAGCACTTGCCACGAATGAAATCGCCGCACGCACTCTTGAAGGTGACTCTGACGTGCAACTCAGTGGCAGCAATTCTCTCGAAGTCACGTTTCAGCCGCAGGGCGACAGTAGTTTGTTGAAACAGATGGTTGCGGGCGGACGATCCGTGATCACGATGAGCGCGCCGAAGTCGAAGGCGAACGATCCGCGTGCGGCCAATAAACGTTTGACCGCGAACGAGGTAAAACTAACGTGGCGCACGTCAGGTCGTGATCTCGAGAAAGCGGAAGCCAGCGGCGACGCGGAGTTGTTTATCGAACCCGTCGTAAGTAGTGCGCGTGCGGAGCGAAAGAAACTGAACGCGCCGCAGTTTGACTGTGACTTTTTCGAGGCCGGGAATCTCGCGCGGAGTTGTAAAGCTTCCGGCGGCGCGAAAGCGGTTCTGGATCCGGTGCAGCCGGCGCAAAATCGCGGCACGCGAACGCTCACATCGCAAAACATGACCGCGGTATTTTTAAAGGACACGCAGGACATCGAGCGCGTCGATGCGCAGGGCGATGGTAAGTTCAACGAAAACGATCGCAACGGTATAGCCGCGAATGTTTCGTATGTTGCCGCTGACGAGACTGTCAGACTGCGAGGAGGCGAGCCTACCGTGTGGGACTCGCGCGGCCGCACGAAGGCAATCGAACTCGATGCCGATCTCGCCAACGACGTCTCGTACGCGCGCGGCAAAACCACGACGACTTACTACAGTCAGGAACAGACAAACGGCGCCACGCCGTTTTCGAAAACTAAGAGCCCGGTTTACATCGCGAGCGAGCGCGGCGAGTTTCATCACGAGAGCGGTCAGGCAGTTTACACGGGTAATGCGCGCGCATGGCAGGACGACAATTACGTGCGCGGCGACAAGTTGACCATGTATGTTAACGACAAGCGGATGGAAGCGAATGGTCACGTTCAGAGTGCGATCTACAACGCTAAGAAACGTGTCGAGAATAACAACACGGTGGTTCCCGTTTTCGCGGCGGCTGATTCGATGTTCTACTCCGATCCCGACCGCACGATTCATTACGAAGGCAACGTCGACATCAAGCAGGGAACCGATCGACTCACGAGCGGCGTCGCCGACGTCTATCTCGTGAAAGATTCGAATGAGATGGAGAAGACGATCGCGCAGCGCAATGTTGTGTTGACTCAGCCAAACCGAAAAGGCACGGGCGACTGGGTCGAATATACTTCCGCGAACGAGATGGCTGTCCTGAAAGGAAATCCGGCGCGCGTCGACGACGTCGAGCAGGGCAACACTGAAGGCAATCGTTTGACGCTCTCGGTGCGGGACGGTAAGGTCACGGCCGACGATGCTCGTGGACCACTGGCGCCGGGCCGCGTACGCTCAACCCACAAGATCCGAAAACCTTGAACCTATCTCTGCGGCCCTCTGCGTATCTCTGCGTTCTCTGCGTTGGAATAATTTTTAACGCAGAGGTCGCAGAGATACGCAGAGGGCCGCAGAGCAAGATCCAATCGTGAACGCTCGCTCCGGCACGACGCTTCGCTGCGCACATCTTGTAAAAAATTATGGACGCCGTCGCGTAGTCGATGACGTCAGTCTGCAAGTCGAAACCGGCGAGGTGGTTGGTCTACTGGGCGCGAACGGCGCCGGCAAGACCACCACGTTCTACATGATCGTAGGACTCGAACGTCCCGACGGTGGCAACGTTCTGCTTGGCGATCAGGACCTCACGAAACTGCCAATGTATCTGCGTGCGCGTCTCGGCATTGGTTACCTGCCGCAGGAGCCTTCCGTGTTTCGCAAGATGACGACCGCGCAGAACATTCTCGCCGTTCTCGAAACTACCGGACTGCGTCGTCGCGAACAGCTCAAGCGTCTCGAAGAATTGCTCGAAGAGTTTGGTATCGCGCACGTGCGCAACACACGTGGTGATGCGCTTTCGGGCGGCGAACGGCGCCGCACGGAAATAGCCAGAGCCCTTGCTACCGAACCGCAGTACATCCTGCTCGACGAACCTTTCGCCGGCATCGATCCAAAAGCAGTAGATGATATTCAAAATGTAATACTCTACTTGCGGAATCGTGGTATCGGTATCCTGGTTACCGATCACAACGTGCGCGAGACGCTCGGCGTCACCGACCGTGCTTACATCATGGCGGAAGGGAAGATCTTTCGTTCGGGTCAGCCACATGACTTAACGGAAGACTCAGAAGTCCGGCGCCTCTACCTCGGTGAAAAGTTTCGCATGTGAAAATTTATTTACAACTCCGTGCAATGTCTGTGTTTTCGCGGTTAACTGAGTTGGCGAATTCGAATGTTGAGCCACAAAGTGCACAGAGATTGCACGGAGAAGCCCTCTGATCGGTTATAATCCTCCCGTGCGGCTGAAACCGCGATAATCCAAAAGAAGAAGTAGCAACAGGCAATCTGATCCAGGAATGTCTCTCAAGTTAACTACCAGCCTCTCCCAGCGACTCGTACTGACGCCGCAGTTGCGCCAGCGAATCGAGATGTTGCAGATGACCTCGCTGGAGCTCACCGATCTCATTCAACAACAGTTGTTGGAGAACCCGGTTCTGGAGGAAGTACCAAGTCAGGAAGAGGTACAGGAACTTGCCGAGAAGGTGCTGGACCATCTCGCCAGCGCCGAGTCAGACACCTTTGAAGCGAATGCGCCCGAAGCCGGCAGTGCGGCGACAAACGGCTCTGGAGATGCGGATGTTTTGTCGAGCCTGCCCGCGGCGTCTAACGATGGGGAAATCGGCGATGCAATAGCAGGTGGTGACCACGAAGAAGCGGGCGGC
The DNA here is from genome assembly GCA_035257785.1 of Pyrinomonadaceae bacterium. Classification (GTDB taxonomy): domain Bacteria; phylum Acidobacteriota; class Blastocatellia; order Pyrinomonadales; family Pyrinomonadaceae; genus PSRF01. The sequence goes on along the minus strand of DATEWS010000737.1, from coordinate 3,105 downwards.
GAAGAAGGCAGCACCGACGAAGCACAACGCGATGCATTTGAAGAGATTGACTTCGGACGTGAGTTTCAGGACTACCTGGATCCCGGCTACAAGACGCAGGAGATCGAATATAAAGAAGACGCCCCCACCTTCGAACAATTCCTAACCAAACCGCCATCACTGGCCGAACATCTCGAGTGGCAATTGAATATGACGACTCTCGAAGATGATATTCGAGATGCAGCGATCTGCGTGATCGGCAATCTGAACGCCGATGGTCGTCTGAATGCCACTGACGAAGAGATTGAAGAGAAAGAGAAGATTCCGCTTGAGATAATCGAGCGCGCCCGGCAAGTGGTGATGCGTCTCGATCCGGTTGGTTGCGGCGCTCGCGACGTGAAGGAATGTTTGCTGGTCCAACTGGAAGTGCTCGGCGAGACCGATCGATTGGCGGCGAGATTGATCAGCGAACACTTCGCCGATTTACAGCAACACAAGTTGCCGCACTTATCCAAACAGATCGGCATCGATGTCGAGACGTTGCTCGAGGAGTTGCAGTTTATACGCACGCTCGATCCCTATCCTGGTCGTCGTTATTCGTCCGAAGAGCCGATTCTGATCAGTCCTGAGATCTACATCGAGAAGCTCGAAGAGAACGACGACGAGTATGTGATCTATTTTGCTGACGATGGTAGTCCGCGTTTGCGCGTTAGCCAGCAGTATCAACAAATGCTCTCGCAGGGTGTCAGCAACGAGACGAAGAGTTTTATTCGCGAGAAGATGCGTTCCGCAGTGGATCTGCTGCGCAACATCGAACACCGGCGGCAGACGATTTACAAAGTCGTTGAATCAATCGTGGCGCGCCAGAAAGACTTTTTGGACCACGGCGTTCAATATCTCAAGCCGATGATGTTGAAAGACATTGCCGAAGACATCGGTATGCACCTTTCGACGGTTTCGCGCGTGGTCAATCGCAAGTATGCGCATACGCCACAGGGCGTGATTGAGCTGCGCCGGTTTTTCACGGAAGGCATGCTCAATGAAGAGGGCGAGGAGATTTCCACTCGCATCATAAAATTGAAGATTAAGAAACTAATTGAAGAAGAAGATTCACATAATCCCATTACTGACGATCAGGTAGTGAAAATCCTGGCGAAGGATGGAATAAAGTTATCGCGTAGAACTGTCGCGAAATATCGCGATCAAATGCAGATCCCCGGGTCTCGCGAGCGTCGCGCCGTAGTTTGATCCCCACTCTGAAGTACGACGCGAATCAAGTTTTAGTCATTAGTTGTTGTTGCCTTAAGCCTGACTCGCGGTTCGGTCAGACTGGCGTATTAGTATCTTTACCCCGTTCGAGGAGGGAGGCGACTGATGAAGTTTGAATACACTGGCAGGCACGTTGAAGTGTCGCCGGCAATCCGGCGTCATGTGGAGGACCACTTCAAGAAGCTCGATCACATTTTCAACGGCGACTCAACCCTGAGCACTCATGTAATCATCGACGTCGAAAAGAATCGCCAGATCGGAGAGATAATTTGTACCTGGCGCGAGCATACGTTGACGGCAAAAGACACGAACGCCGACATGTACATGGCGCTCACCAGGGCCATGGCCAAGATCGAAAAGCAGGCCGTGAAACTCAAGAAGAAGATTATCGATCGGAGTCAGAGTGGAAGATCAGCGAGTCGCGTCGCGCCGCAACCCGACGGACATTTAGAAGCGTCGCCACGCCCGCCGCGCATCATTCCGGCGCGACGCTATCCAGTGAAACCGATGACGGCGGAAGAAGCCGCCATGCGACTCTCCGGGGGAACCGATCAATTCTTAGTCTTTCGTGACGCCGACACCTCGCGCCTCGGCGTTATCTACAAACGCACCGACGGCAACTACGGCCTCATCGAACCGTGACGCCGCGAATTAACGCAGATGAACGCGGATAAGTCATTCTTATCCGTGTTCATCGTTTTAAATTTCCGCGTTTATCCGCGTTACCGTACACTGTCTCGCAGATGGCCCTTTCCGACATCGTAATCATCACCGGTTTGAGTGGCTCAGGGATGTCCTCGGCCACCAACGCCTTCCAGGATCTCGGATACTTCGTAGTCGACAATCTTCCGATAACGCTGTTGCCGACGTTTGGCCGGCTCGTTTCCGACGACGAGGAAAAGGGAATTAGCCGTGCTGCGCTCGTCATCGATATTCGCGAAGGTCATTTTCTTTCAGATTTCGAGAAACAACTCGACGCGTTACGAGCATTGGGTCTGAAAGTCAGCGTGCTTTTCTTCGAGGCTTCCGACGATGTTTTGCAGTATCGCTTCAGCGAGACGCGCCGGCCGCATCCGGCTGAAAAAGGTCAGGGACTGCTCGCCGCGATCAAAGACGAACGCGAGGCCATGTCGAAGATTCGCCGGCTTGCGGATCAGATCATCGACACTTCGGACCACACGGTTCACACGCTGCGACGCTTTCTGCTCGAGAGGTTTAGTCTCGATCGCAAAGGCGCGCCGATGCACGTCCAGGTGATGAGCTTCGGCCACAAGTATGGCAACCCGGGCGACTTGGAGTTATTGTTTGACGTCCGGCACTTGCCGAATCCGCATTTTGTGCCGGAGTTGAAACCTTTGTCGGGTCACGACAGCCGCGTCGTTAAGTATTTGCGCTCGCACGAGGAAGTGAAGGAGACGTTGAAGCGGTTTACGGATTTGCTTTCGTACCTGTTGCCACTTTACGAGCGCGAAGGAAAGTCGTACGTGACGGTGGGAATAGGCTGCACGGGCGGCCGGCATCGTTCCGTGATGATTGCCAACGCGCTCGCGCGCGCGTTGCGCAAAGAAGGTTTTGACGCCCATGCTTCGCATCGTGACGTGCGCAAGGTGCGCCGTTCGAGTGCGTAAGGTGAACGCAGATGAGTTCTCAACATTCAGAAGTGAAGAGAGTCGTGGCGGGCGTGATCGTGACGCACGGTCATCTCGCGGGTGAGCTGCTCGCGGCGGCCGAGATGATTGTTGGTCCAATATCCCACATCGCCGCTGTTTCGATCGGCTGGCACGACGACGTTGACGCTGCGCGCGATGAAGTGCAACGCGCGATCACTCGCGTCTCACAGCAAAGAGGCGTGTTGCT
>DATEWS010000736.1:0-8136 GCA_035257785.1 Pyrinomonadaceae bacterium | reverse complement strand
TGGAGCATTACAAAGAATCAATGCGCGCTCAATAACGTTCTGCAATTCACGTACGTTGCCGGGCCACGAATAGGACAGGAGCTTTTGCGTGGCTCCTTCCGAGATGGCGGTGATTTTTTTGCCGAGATTCCGCGCGTACCGGGAAACAAAGAACCTCGCAAGCTGATCGATGTCAGAACGACGCTCACGCAACGGCGGAACCTCGAGCGGAAACACATTCAATCGATAGTAGAGATCTGAACGGAAAGTGCCGGCCTTGATAGCCTCCTCGAGATTGCGATTGGTGGCGCAGATGATTCGCACGTCCACGTGCACCGAACGATTGCTGCCAACCGGTTCGAATTCGCGCTCCTGTAACACTCGAAGTAATTTCACCTGCGTGTCCAGAGGCAGTTCACCGACTTCATCGAGGAAAATTGTGCCGCCATCGGCAAGTTCGAAACGGCCAACACGACGCTCGAATGCGCCGGTAAAAGCGCCTTTCACGTGACCGAACAATTCACTCTCCACCAGGCCCGCGGAGATAGCACTACAGTTCACCTTCACCAGCGGCCTGTTCTTGCGATTGCTGCGATCATGAATCGCGCGCGCGATCAATTCTTTTCCGGTCCCCGTCTCTCCGTAGATCAGCACGGTCGAATCAGTGGGCGCGACTTGATCAACTCGCCGCAACAACGCGAGCAAGGGCGGACTATCGCCAACGATCTCTTCAAAATTGTGTTCGGTGCGTATCTCCTCCTGTAGATACACATTCTCTTTCTCTAGTCTGGCTTTTAAAGACGCGATCTCTTCGTATGACTTCATGTTTGCGATGGCCAGGGCGACCTGGTTCGCCACTTCCCTCAGCAGCTCGGCATCCGCCTCTGTATAGCGGTTCTGTGTCTTGCTCCACACTGCGAAAGTACCCATACTCTGGCCCATCGCTATCAGTGGTACCACGCAATACGATTGGATACCTTCTTCAACCAGGCGCTTTTCACCCGGCGACTGCTGTTCCCGCTTGAGATCGCCTCGCGTAACTACTTCCTGGTGCTCGAGTACCCAGGCAGAAATTTGAGTCTCTTCCAGGTCGTATTCTTTGCCGACCTTAAAAAAATCAGACTCAATCGGCCCCTGCATGGAGAGCAGCTTCAGCGTTTTCGAGTCTGGTTGATAAATAAGAAAGGCGGCTCGGTCAAACGGGATCACACGTCCGATTGCTTCGTAGGCTGAAGCGAAAAGCGCATCACGAGTCAGGTTATTAATGATGGCGTTATTGATTTCAAGCAACGTGTGTTGGCGTTGTTCACTTGTTCGCAGTGCCTCTTCCGCTTTTTTTCGCTCGGTAATGTCGAGGAAAGTAACGACGGCGCCGATAGTCTTGCCTTCGCGAACGAGTGGGTGAGACCAATACTCCACGGGAAAGCTGCTACCATCTTTTTTCCAAAAGATATCGTCGTCAATATGCACGCCGCGATTCTGAAGAAACCCAACAAATATAGGACACTCCTCGATAGGATATGGTGTGCCGTCCTTGCGCGTATGATGTTCGAGTGCATGTATGTTCTTACCGAGTAACTGCTCGGGGTTGTCATAACCGAGTATTCGCGCCGCGGCCGTGTTACAGAAAAGACACGTTCCCTGCGAATCACAGCCGAAGATTCCTTCGGCGGCTGAGTTAAGGATTAGCACGGCTCGTTCTTCGCTTTGTTGCAGGGCTTCTTCGGCTTGTTTTCGTTCAGTAATGTCTTCCGATAGCGCCAACAGGAACGGCGACGCGCTTTCGGGATCTCGAACTAAAGAAACATTGTTTCTTACCCAGACCAGACTGCCATCTTTATGCCGGTATGGCTTCTCCATCTGGAACTGATCTCGCGTTCCTTTCAACAGTTCCTGGACCAGCGCCCAGTTAGCTTCGCGATAATCCTCGTGAGTGATTTCGAGGAAGGAGAGTCCCTGGAATTCACTTTCCGTGTAGCCCAGCATTTGTTGGTAGTTGGCGTTGGTTGCGAGCACGCGGCCATTCAAATCAGCGACGGCTACTCCGATAGCGGAATTTTCAAAGACAGATCGCCACCAAAGCGCCTCTGTCCTCTCTCGCGATACGTCGACTTCCGAGAGGGAAACGGTGTCCGAAGTTCCGCTAATTGGACCAGTGTGCCCCATATAGCAGGTGGAATAGATTCTGAATGTGGCAGGAGTTTGTTTCACGCTGGGTAGGAAGTCAAGGGTCCGGTCAAGGTATCGATCAGTTCCAGGTGAGCGCACCGTCCTTTTTGCCCTGACAGTGCGCTCACGTCTGAGGCCAGTGCCACCCCCCAGTTACACCGGCCTGTGATCGCGCCCGCTTGTTCTCATCTGCTCTGTATACCGTGTGAGCCGCCGGGTTATTCCCGCGATTGCTCCGGTACTTTGAGAATCTTGTCCTGGAAAATGATTTCGAATAACTTTTGGGCCATATCCGAATTTATCGATTGGAGCAAATGATACTGTTCCAGAGCCAACGGTCGCTGACCGCGCTGAAGATAGAGTATCGCCAGGTTATTGCGAGCTTCGGCAAAATCGGACTTGAGCAGCACCGCCTGCTGGTACGATTCAATCGCCTCACGTTGTCGATGGGCCTGACTCAACGCGAAACCAAGGTTGTAATAGGCCACCGCTGAGCCTGGTTTTAAGCGGACGGCGTGTTGCAACGACTCGATCGCATCTGAAACCCGGCCCGTTTTGAAATAGACAACTCCTAAATTGTTGTAGGCGTCACTGAAATCCGGTTGACGACGAATCGCTTCTTTAAGAAACTCGGTAGCCTCTTGCAAATGTCCCTGCTTGGAATGTGCAAAACCTAGTTCCGTGAGTGAGTCGGGCCGGCCTGGCTGAAGCTGAAGGACCTGCTTCAAACATTCAACTGCCTCGGCATAGCGCTCAGTGCTGTTGTACGAAACAGCGAGTTGATGCATTGCATTGGCAAACGCCGGCTTGACCGCCAATGCTTGTTTGAACGCCTCAATCGATAGGTCCCATTCTTCTATCATCTGGTAGATGCGACCGAGATTGTAATATGCCGTGGGGAGAGCAGGTTGAAGTGCAATCGCTTTCTTGAGTAACGACACGGCTTCCTCATAATTGTGATCCTTGACACACACTACAGCGCGATTATTGAGTTCAGCCGCTTCATCAGCAGCACTCGCTGCTGCATTGGTCCATAAAAGCAGTACGCAAAGAAATGACGCGCCAACAACTACGAATCTTCCCGCTTTTGACATCGCTGTTCCCCCTCGAAAATGTTTACCCACAGACCACGCACAGCCGTGCGTGATCTGTGGGTTGGTTCTTAGAAAACGTAACGCAACTGAAACTGGCCGATTCGTCCAGCGTTGACGTTGCCGATGTTGAGATTTCCGGTATTGAACCGGAAGTCGTTGAAGGTGGTGTCTGTTACGTCACCGGTTCCGGGACCAAACTGTGGTGTATTGAACGCGTTGAAGTAATCGAACCGAATCTCAAAACGATCAGCTTCCAACTTCGTAAAACCAAAATCGATCGCTTTTGTCAGACTGAGATCCAGTCTATTTTGTTTTGGTCCACGCAGGATATTGCGGCCTGCCACTCCATCACGTATCGATTCACTCACGAGGAACCGAACGTCGGCTGGGTTCACTGGATTGCCATTGAGATCCGAGAAACCGGTCGGCGAAGTCACACCCGAGATGAAGTTCTCCGCAATGAAGTTTGAAAAACCGACCGAATTAGCCGGTGCGTTCCGGTTGCTGATGATGGGTCGATCGTTGAAAGCGCTACCATCGCCATTCAGATCTATACCGCCCACAAATGGCGACTGCGTATTGCCTGACTGCAAGCGATAGGTACCCGCGATTGAGTATCCACCAAACAGTGTGTGAGCGAATCCGGATTTCCCGGGACTCGGCACGTCGTAGATAAACGTTGCGACGAAACGATGCGGCACATCGAACGAGGCAAGGCTGCGATCTACTCTGCGGTTATTTGGATCGGAACCGAATGAAGATCCGCCAGTGGTGACAAAAACTTCACTGCCAACGTCGTCGATCGCTTTTGAAAATGTATAGGCAAATCGCAATAACACTCCGCTCTTGAAGCCACGATCGAGACGTGCCTGCAGCGAGTTGTAACTGGAGTCGCCGCCATTTGTGCGTGCGAGCACCGAACCGCGATTTTCAAACGCCCGAGTCAGCGTGTTGAACCCACCGATACCAGGATTCAGTTGCTCGTTTATGAACAGACGCGTGCCACGAGAACCTACATAAGCGACGTCGGCGATCAGGTTGAACGGCAGCTCGCGCTCAATGCCGAAGTTGTAAACGAAGGTTTGCGGATTCACTAAGTTGGTCGGGATCGTTTGTATGCTTGCGAACGGATCCGGAGTGCCCGTTGTCGGCAACGCGCCGGCGCCAAACTTTGCAATCCCGCGCGGGTCAGTGTCGGCAGGCAGCGATGCGCCAAAATTTGTCACGCCAAACGTGTTCGGCACGGTTGACGCGGTGTTACTCAGAATGTTGTTGAAGAAGAAGTCGTAGTTGACGGCAAAGCCTCCGCGCAACACAGTCTTGTTCTCGCCGAACACTCGCTTGAAGAAATTCGGTGTGTAAGCAAAGCTGAAACGCGGCGCAAAATTATTGTTATCGCGCTCTTGCCGGGCTACCGTCTCGACGGGCTGATCAAAACCTGCGAAGGCTGGAAAGCGAATCGAGTTAAAAGGTGTTCCGTAATTCTCATAACGCAGACCGAAGTTCACCGTCAGATTCGGTTTCACACGCCAGGTATCGTTGATGAAGTAGTTTTGATAAAACGCGTTGGGGAAAATGATCGGGCTTCCAAACTGAATACTGGCGCCGCCCGCTCCGCGGCCCGAAAACTGGTCCACGAAATTTCCGAAGGCGTTGAATCCACCGCCACCTGCGAATGTAAGAACGCCCCGCGAATTGAAAGGTATCGCCTGTTGTGAACGCTGAATGTTTAAGTCAACACCGAAACGGAAGGTGTGGTTACCGACCGTGTCAGCCAGCGTGTCCTGGATTTGATAATTGTTGAAGAGTCGCCCCTGCGGAAAGATGTTGGGTAAACCGACAGACGTGATGCCCTGTCCCAAACCGGCACCGGTAAATGAAAACACGGGGCCACTAAGTTGCTGATCGCGCGGACTGAACGAAGCGTCGAATCGACCGTAGCCGAAGCGAGCCTCGTTGGTCAGACGCGTCGAAAAACTGCGCGTGTAGTTGAAAAAGAAGTTCTGCACGCGGCTCGGTACGTCAATTTCGAATCCGGGGAACGGTGAACCACCCGACGGCACAGTTGGGAATTGATTACCGACAAGCTGATTATCAAAAACATAGCGAAACGCGAGACTGTCTTTCTGCGTCGGCGTCCAATCGACTCGCGCCAGAAATTGATGGTCATTGACTGGCTGACTACTGCTGACAGTTGTCTCGCCGAAATCGATGTCAGGCCGGCCGCCGCCGAGGGCAACAGTGGAAAGCTCGCGTTCTCCGCGAAGGTTTCCGACGATACTCAGATAATTATCGAGGTTCGCATTCGTGCCGGCGGGAAATAGCGAACGAAGTGTGTTGAATCCAGCAGCGGTTGGCACTCGCACTGTGGCATCGGTACCGGCGCGAAAACGATCCGCCTGATACGTTCCGAAGAAGAAGAGCTTGTCTTTCCTGATTGGGCCACCAAGCGAAAAGCCGAACGTGTTTTCGGTTACGACAGGCTTTCGTGTGCCGTCGGCTCGTTGACTTGCCGTTAACGAGTTGAATGCGCTGTTGTTCAGTACGTCATAAGCCGAGCCATGAAAATCATTCGTTCCATTTCTGGTCACGATATTGACCACAGCACCACCGGCGCGGCCGAATTCCGCAGAGTAATCAGACTGCAATACCGTTACTTCGCTGTATCCATCACGGAGGATCGGAATGTATGACTGTCCGGCAATTGAGTTGTCGTTGTTATCGAGGCCGTCAATCAACTGGTTGTTAGCGCGTGAACGCAAGCCATTGACTGAGAATTCGTTGCCCTGCACGAATCCGCCGGCTAGTGGACCAGGATCCACTACTCCGGGCAGAGTGAAGACGATGCTTGCCGGATTCAGCGCCGGTGTTGGCAGATCGGTGATTTCACGCTTGCTTAACGTGTTGACACGAGCTCCGTCCTGAGTTTGAAGAATAACGTCACCGCCGGAAACGACATTGACCACTTCCGATTGCGTTCCGACTTCGAGCTGGACAGACAGTGTGGTCGTTTGCGAGGCGCCCACCACGACGTTTGCCCGCAGCACAGTCTTGAATCCGGTCTGGCTTACTTCAACTTGATACGTACCGGGGTCAACGGCATCGATACGAAAACTTCCATCGGTCGCAGAGACGGTCTCACGCGTCGCCCCTGTGCTCGAGTTTGTCACCTTGACGTTCGCGCCAATGATGACCGCTCCTGTCGGATCGACAACGTTGCCGACAAGAAACCCTTTGCTGGTTTGGGCCAAGACACTTGAACCAACGGCCAGCAATAGAAAAAATATAGAACCCATCCTGAAACTGATGTGTCTCACTACATTAATCTCCTTGACAAAATTTTCACCTAACAATTCAGGGAGACTGTTAAGGTTGTTTTAGTTAGAACGGCTGTTACTCAAGCCAGATGCTGAACACTAAGTTCGAGGCGACGCGTTAGCCGCGCTCGCACACTGTTCAGTTTTCGAGGGGTTTTGTGACGGCCAGTCAGTAATTGACGGAGCCTAAGGCGTGCTTTATGCAATTGCGACTTTGATGTTCCAACTGCACATCCAAGCATCTTTCCGATCTGCTCGTGCTCATATCCTTCCAGATCGTGCAGGATGAATACCATTCGATAACCTGGTGACAACTGCTCGATCGCCTCGGTTAGCGCAATGCGATCGATCTGCGACATCCGCAGTGGATTCTCTGTTCCGGTAACAATCCTGATCGGGGTTACGCCGTCTTCAGTAGTTTTCTCGGTCTTTATCAACGGCTTCCGAAAGTGCATCAGAACCTGATTAACAGTCAGCCTGTGCAGCCAGGTTGTAAACGACGACTCTCCGCGAAATGTGTGAAGCTTGCGAAAGAGCTGCAAAAAAACTTCTTGCGTCAAATCTTCCGCGTCTGATGGGTTTTTCACCATGCGGAAACAGAGTGAGTACACTCGTTTATGATGACGACGGTAGACGCTCTCGAATGCTTCTACGTCGCCTTCAGCAGCGCGTCGTGCATCTTGATCTACCGTCATCATCTCTTTAACCTTTCATTGCTATTCGACAGTTCATTGCAAAACGCCGGCAACGGTTACGGTTTCGACCGGCGTCTTCTGGCCCACTTTTCCTGAAGCTGCATCTCCTGCCAGATTGCGCAGGATTTCGCGCTCCGCACTCGATTTCGGAAACTGTCGTCCGGTTGTTTCACCAGCGGACCACACCTGGTAAAGGAAGTACTGATCCCCATAACGATGGAAAACCAGTGTTGCTTTGCTTTTCGGATCAAAGGTCAGGACCGGTATCGAGGCACGCAGTTGTTTCGTATGACCATCCTCGTCGAGGATCGACAGGATCGCGTCATCCGAGTTAACCCTTGCACGACCAATCGAGTATTTGCCCGCTGGAAGTGTTTTATCGGCAATGCTGAAGTCGAACGGAATGTTGACTGTAACCCGATATGCAAGCGATTGTGCTTGAGTTGATATGACTGCTGTTGCGAGAACGATCGCAGACAGCAAACCAATCTTCGTCACTACTGTAAAAATATTATTTTTCATGGCTTCTCACTCTCAGTCTGTATTAGCGGCGATTACGCCTACCGCTATACATACCGATGCGGGGGCTTATTTATTCCGCACCAGAGAAGTCAGGTTGGTCCAATGACGTAAGTGTCAACTTGCGGGAATAAATCTCGTGAGTTTTGGGTATATACTTTGTGGGAATCCGCGTTCCTTTATGTTCATCCGCGGTCAGACTCTGCCGGAACTCGATCTACAGGTTGCGCTAAAGCTTTTATGGACCATAGTCATTTCCTCGCCGTCCTTCGACTCGAGGCGTCGTTCGAGTCGTTGAAAAGTGATCCACGTTGGAATGAGTTGCTACGCGGCGTTGGTTTATAGTTTCAGAACTCCTTCACG
>DATEWS010000735.1:0-2774 GCA_035257785.1 Pyrinomonadaceae bacterium | reverse complement strand
TCGACGCCCACATTCCACTGTTGCACATAAGGCGTGCGCAGGTCGGGATCAATCGTAAACAGGACTGGATTTTGATTTATCGTTGCCTGGTCAATCAGGGTGCGGGGGATTTTGAATGTCGGTGTAGTTATGGGAACGATTCCTCCGCCCGATACTGTTCCGGTAAGGTTCGATAGCGTTTGTACGGAACTGAGTCCGTCGTTGCCGTCGCTGGCGGAGTTTTCTGCGGCCTGGATCAGACTGTCGATCACGTAGTTGATCGAGTAGCCGCCTTGAATCGCCGTCTTGCCCTCGCCGAACGGATCCCATGAGAAACTGAAACTCGGAGCGAAGTTGTTCCGATCAGGTTTCCAAAGACCGTCGCGTCCGGCACTGTCTATCACGACGTTCGGATCGTACAGTGCTGCCAAGCCGCCAACAGGCAACAGCGCGAGATTGTTCGTCTCCTTTACGGGTGAGTAGTAGTCGTAACGAAGACCAAGTTTTAGTGACAAGTTAGGCCTGACCTTCCAGGTATCACTACCGTAAAGACCTATAGCATTGAAGTTAAAGTTGCGACGTTGTTCGGCGCCTTTGACATAACCAGATGAACCATCGGTAGCGTTGAAGACCTGTGTAGCGCTGGTAAGAGCGCCGGTTAAAAACGCCAGCAGATTGGAAGCGTTAGTGAAATCCGTAGTGCCAATGCCACCGGCGAATTGCGTCGTGTTGGTTGAGCTCAGAGGATTGATGTTGCCGGCGCCGAAGCCAATCGTGTATTGCGGCAAGATACCAGCGAAGCTGAACGGCTCAACTTCCGTGCGACGGAAGTTACCTCCAAATTGAAAAATGTGATCGCTTCTTACCCACGTAGCATTGTCCATTAGCTCATGGACTTTACTGCTGCGGCCGCTTTCCAACGAGTTCTGAACCGGATTGGTTACGGTCGTGCCGATGCTGGGAAATACGAGTTGATTGCCCTCCGGAAACTGCACGTTCGTGAAGAACAGCGACCGCTGGCGATAGAAACCTCCACGCAGTTCGTTGGAGACGCTCTGCGTCGGAGTAAAGGACCATGCCAATGCCAGGCGTTGCCGTCGCGGACTCTGTCCCTTACCAGGCAAGCCTGGGAAAGGTTCTCCGGTGTTGTTTGTGATCGCGTCGTTTGGAGTTAGAACGTTGTCTTTGCTGTACACGCCCTCAAAACGACTGCGTTGCGATAACTCGTAGTCTATGCGAAAGCCAAAAAGCCGATCGGTGCTTCCTCCCGGACTGTTGAAGCGGAAGGCGCCTGTGTTCACACGGTCACCTGCCGCAGTGATGTCGTTGGGCGTCGGCGTGAGGTTGATTAGACTTTGCATGCGAGGGTCGATAGTTCGTCCGGTGAGGGTGAGAAGGTTGACTGTGCGAAGCTGACCGTTGTCTGCACGCCGGTATGTGAAGTTGCCCAGCCGTGCAGCGCTGGTCAAGACGGTCCTCGTCAGAGCCGCGTGTTCCGCGTCGCGAGTCTCTTCGTAAAACGTGTAGAAGAACAGCTTATTTTTCTGCGTGAACGTTGATCCACCTTCACCGAAGCGCAGGAGCGCAAATGGTCCACCCACGTTGAAGCCAAACTGGTTACGTATGAGCTTCTCTTTAGGAAGTCCTACACGATTGTTGAAGAATGAGTTTGCATCGAACACATCGTTCCGATGGTATTCAAAGAGACTTCCGTGAAATTCGGTCGAGCCACGCGGAGTCACAAGTTTTATCTGCGCGGCTCCGGTTCCATCCGACGCACCGGCGTTTTGACTGATAATGGTGAACTCGCCAACGCCTGAAACGCTTGGTCCAGCTTGCGCGAACAGGCTGCTGCTGGAGTTACCTCTCAAATAAGGTTCCTGCACGTTGATGCCGTCCCAGGTGATGTTGTTGTAACTGCCGCGCATGCCGTTGATTGTGGCATTCCTTGTGCCCGCGATGGTCGCGACGCCAGGTTGAAGAAGGGCCAACTGAACAGGGTTTCTTCCGTTAAGCGGAAGATCATTGATCTGCTTTTCAAGTACAGTCCTCGCGATTTCGCCGCTCTCACTGTTGACTAGCGATTGAGAATCGGTGGCGATCGTGGTCACTGTCTCTGACACACCGCCGGTTTGCAGTTCCAGATGGACAGTAGCTGGAACCCCGACGTTAACTTTGACGCCGCGAGTTTCCGTTCTCTTGAAGCCGTTAGCTTCCGCTACAAGAATGTATTCGCCTGAGCGCACCTCGGTGAAAACAAAAGCTCCTTCATCATTAGTGGTATTGGTAACTTCGCGATTCGTCGCCATATCGATGAGGGTCACACGCGCTCCGGGCACGAATGCACCTCGTTCGTCTTTGACGGTTCCATTAACTGTTGAGACCGTTGTTTGAGCAAAGGCGGTCAAGCCGAACACAAAGACGACGATCAAAAACGCAATCGCCGCGAGCATCGTAGAGCGGTGCATCTGACTCATCTCAACACCTCCAATTTTTCGTTTGTTTTGCTAGTGGAATGCGTGCACAGTGAGTGCGGCTTTATTTGAAAGCAAGGTATGTGCCTGATACCTGGTCAAGAGGAGTGAGATTGATGAGTGTGACTTTACACGCGATCAAAAAATCGATCTGTATCTAGTTCCAAATTTCTAAAGATGTTCTTTTGAAGATCCGTTAATCTGTCGAAACGGTCTTTCCGATATTTCGTACACATCTACATAGCTGTGCCTTCAAAAGTCAGCTCGCGCTTGGATGAGGTCAGTACGGTAACGCGGCAGCGTCGGGTGAGTCTCATAAAT
>DATEWS010000734.1:0-2336 GCA_035257785.1 Pyrinomonadaceae bacterium | reverse complement strand
AAGCCTGTACCCGGCCGGCACTTATTTCCCCTCGAGCGAGAGCACGGCGATTGGATTAATGGGAACGGATGGATTTGCAGTAGGTGTGAGATCACAAGGTAGTGGATCTATACCAACACCCACTCCTACACCGACGCCAACAGTGACGCCGACACCTACGCCAACACCGACGCCAACGCCCACTCCAACCCCAACGCCGACTCCAACTCCGACGCCAACACCGACGTCTTCGGTGACGGTCAAGCTCACTACCCCGTCCGGCAATACGACGTACAGTCTTGGCACGAGTCCGACACTTGCCGCGTCGACGTCAAACGGAGTGGTTACCCGCCTTATCTTCAAGGCGAATACAAATGTGCTTGGTACATTGACGACTTCGCCCTATAGCATGGTTTGGAACAACCCTGCGGCCGGCACTTACTCGCTGACTGCATCTGCGACGGATGATAAGGGTTTGGTAGTTACATCGAGTGCGATCACGGTCAAGATCAGTAAGGCTCTGAAGTCCGTTCGCAACGGCAGGAACAGTACTTCAACTCTTGAGAGTTCGTTTACGAGTTCAAATTCAACTTTCTCGCAATCGACAACGTCAGTTAAAGGTAGTGACGTCGACGCGTTAGTCGGAGTCCTTGATCAGGCGTACGTCGACTTTTCAACTGAACGAACGATGTTCAGTGCGGCTTCAGATATCGATCGTTATTTGTACGCGGCGTTGTACCTTGCGAAGTCCAGCTCCGGTCTCGCAAAGCAGCAGCAGTCGCCGGGGTCAGCCATCGTCGATCGGTTGAACAAGATCGATGCTTACCTGAGCTTCTGCGAAGACCTGATGGTTGATGGTGTCATCTCGAACCAGACTCTAAACTCCGCGAACAAGGTCAACGCGCGCGCTAATATTGCGATCGACCAGCCTGATGTTCTTCCGCTTGGTAACAACAGCGTGAATCTACTTCAAAACGGAACTGGCGCGCTCTCGTGTGCGCCGTCCAATCCGACGACATCGGCTACGGATGTCGCCTCCGGCAGTACGTACGAGCTGGGTGGTGTTAGCGTGATGGTTGGCGGAACCGCAGTTTCGCTCATCTCTGTTTCGCCGACAGCGATCACTTTCAACGTGCCTGGTGATTTGCCGGGTGGTCTTGCTGACGTCATCGTCACCACTCGCGACGGTTATATCGTACACACGACTGCGAGTGTCACCGGTCTAAATCCGATGATCTTTGTGCAACAAGGCGATGCGAATTCATCGGGTGCCGTCGTGAATGCATTTGGGTTCCTGGGTGGGTTCTCTTCCGTCTCTTCTGGATTGTTTGGAGATGGTGGTAACACTCGCTTAACGATTCTGGCCTCGGGCCTCAGTACCGGTTTGGCGAACTCGAATGTCAGCAATGACATTTTCCTGAGTAACGGAAAGCTTCTTGAAAACTATGCGGAGGCGGTTACGGTGGAGGCGCGTACTAGTGCCGGCAAGGTGTTTAGTTTGCCGGTGGAGTTTGCTGGTGCAACCAGTATGCAACGCGGGTTGGACGAGGTAACGATACGGTTGATACCTGAATTAGCGGGTGCAGGCAACGTGCAAATCACGGTCGTTGCCGGCGGTCGCAGAAGCAATACAGCCGGGATTGTCGTCAACTAGTAAATCTTAATCTGTTGGTCCAATGGACGGGGTGACTCAATCGAGTCACCCCTTTTTTTGTTTGGAGATCTTTGAGTTCACCGATAAAGGCAAACCTGTCGTGAAGCAGGGACGCAAAGCCGTAGATACCAATATGGAGGACTCAGCAATGTTCTGGGATTTAGTAAACTTCTTTCTACAAGCGACGCATCACATGGTGTGGTTCACTATCGTTCTAGCGGTTGTTCTTGCAGCAGCATGGCTCAAGAAACTTTTTACGAAACTTTACAAAAAGCTTTGAGGCTAATCCCCACACCGGGTCATCACGTCCAGAACTCAGGAACAAACCCGCCATTCTTCATTTCATAAATGTATGGCAAAGGGCGCTGGGTGATTGTCACTGGGCGCCGATTTGAGATAAGCTGCTGTCGCGTTAATTTAATTCGGGTGGAAATTACTAATCGCCCCACGGCTTTTGTGAGAAAACTTGCCCTTTTCTTGCGAAAACCATCAAGGAATAAGGAATGAGTGTCTTGGCCGCAAAGAAACTGTGGCAAGGTATTGCCCTCAGTTTCGCCATCATTTTTGCCTACGCCACTGTCCTGGTGAAGCTTTCCTATGACTGGTGGACAGACGAAAACTATTCCCACGGTCTCTTAATACCCTTCATTATCGGCTACATCATCTGGTCTCAGCGAGACAAGTTTGCTCGTGTGCCTGCGAA
>DATEWS010000733.1:0-2420 GCA_035257785.1 Pyrinomonadaceae bacterium | reverse complement strand
CAGCCGATATTGCAACGGCTCTGACGCTCACAGTAATTCACCTCCTGATTTTGCGAATAGTTCGCGGGAAATTTCTCACCAGCTAAGCCAAGGGCACTGTCTGCGGGGGTGAGATCGTTGATAGCCAGATCTACGAGGCCGTAATCGCTCGTCAGTTCCTTCATTGCCGTCTGAAATACACGAGCGCGGTCCAGCCAAATGTCGTTTGCCTGATCCTGGATAGTTGGATCTGGCTGCGAGGGCGGCGCGTTAATAGTCAAACGCTTAATGCCGCGTGGATTTGTGGGATTGTTTGGATCCGGCACTATGGTCCAATGAGGCTTCAGGCGCGCCGTCCGCGCCGCTATGTTCGAGAGTCCGGCATTGACTGGAACCGGTGGCAGTTTTCGTTCCGCTTGCATGAAGGGAAACTTGCCGCCCGTCTTCTTAACTTGTAAAGCAGACATCACACTGAAGCTGATGCAGTGGCGAGCGAAGTTGAACCAGTCTTCACGTTCCGTGTCGGTCCAACTGATGGGCCAGCGAGGATCTCTGAAGATGAAATCCGGAGGTTGGATGGTGATGTTCGAATAGATAAGTGAACCACCACCAACCCCGTTAGCGCGAATAACTGAGACACCGTCGGATTTGCGTCCAAACAATCCAAGAAACCCGCGCTTGCCCATGATGGTGAAATCAAACAGCCCGTCTTCGTTGCGAAGGCTCTTAAATAAACGTGTGAAGATATTCTCATCTTTGGTGCGCCGGAAGCAGCGACTGAAAATATCGAGAAAGCCACGGAAGTTATTGAGCGACGACCAATACTGAACGGGCTGTCCCTTGTTGGCCAGAAACTCTGCCGTTTTCACCTCTTTGTCCTGAACAGTGCTTACTGGTGTGGTCCACCAGGTGCCGCGTTCCAGCATGAGGATCGTCCGGTGTTGTTCCTGCGGTTTGGTTTTGTCCTGTTCTTTCAGTGCGTCGGCTAAAGAAATTCCTGTCATCGTGCCGCCGAAGCCGGTGCCGATGATTACGACCGCGTGGTCTCGCTTTGTGGATTGGGCCATGTTTCACCATCCTGGGTTTGAGTGAGTGGATGCCGACCAGTGATTCAGTTGCCGGTTAGCGACTTGCGAGCAAAAAGACCCGTGAGAACTTAAGCGTTAGAACGAAAACGATATATTCCCGTTGCGGCAGAAAGTCAATGATTTTGGATTCAATATCTCGTCATTCTTCGATAGGATGGGAAGCACAGGTTGTTGAAATGAAACCCAAAAACGCCGGATCGTTGCTCAGTTCAATCATATGTACTCTCGGTGCGTTATTGATTGCCTGTTCCACGTCGCACACTCAAGCGCCGGCGACTGTCCAGCCGAGTCAGGAAGCAATTGCATCGGGGCTGCCGCTTCGAATGTTGACGGACATCCCGCTCACTGGCGGCACTACTCGCTTTGATTACCAGAGTTTCGACAGCGCCAGCGGCCGTCTCTATATTGCGCACCTCGGTTCTGACCTGATGACGGTTTTCGACGTCAACAAGCAGACGGTCATTGGCGAGGTAAAAGACCTGAAGCGTGTGCATGGAGTGCTTGCCGTCCCGGAGTTGCATCGCGTTTATGCGTCGGCAACCGGCGTCAATGAGTTGGTCGTTATTGACGATCAAAGTCTGAGCATTGTCGCTCGAGTGCCGGCGGGGGATTATCCTGACGGTATTGCTTATGCAAGCAAAAGCAACAAGATTTATGTCTCCGATCTTCACGGCAAGAGCGATACCGTTATCGATGCCAAAACGAATCAACGATTAACGACTATCGCGCTTGGTGGCGGCGCCGGAAACAGCCAGTACGATTTTGTGAGCGATCGGATTTTCGTGACTGTTGAGGGAAGGGAAGAGTTAGCGGAGATCGATCCGAATAAAGACCAGGTCGTCACACGTTATCCACTTACTGGATGCAAAGGCAGTCATGGATTGTTGATTGACTCGGAACGCCGGCTCGCATTTGCGGCTTGCGAAGACAACTCAAAGTTAGTTGTTTTTGATTTGGAGACAAAGAAAGCCACGACGACTTTTTCCGTCGGCGCAGATCCCGACGTACTTGCTTTCGATACTGGACTCCGGCGGCTTTATGTGTCAGCCGAAAGTGGCGTTATCTCAGTCTTCGATGAACACGATCGTAGTTTGCAGAAAATTGGCGAAGGCTTCTTTGCTGCCAATGCTCATTCAGTAGCCGTAGACTCGAGCACGCATCGTGTTTACTTTCCACTACAAAATGTGAATGGCAAACCGGTGATGCGAGTCGCGGTTCCGTGATTCGTATTTCACTGCGGCAGGCCGGCTTTCTTCATCACTTCCGCGAAGCGTGGATCCCCGCGAAGCGGATTCATAAAGGGATCGACTTTCATGAACCCGATGAATTGTTCATGATCGTCAACCGACTGAT
>DATEWS010000732.1:0-4738 GCA_035257785.1 Pyrinomonadaceae bacterium | reverse complement strand
CGCCGAAGAAGAAAAGCTTCTCAAACTATTGGTCAGGTTGATTGAAGACTTTGAGCAGAGGTTTTATCAACCCGAGAAGGCGAAGCCACTGGAAGTTTTGCATCATTTGATGGAAGCTCGTGGCACTAAACCAAACCAACTCTGGGAAGTATTCGGTTCGAAGGGAATTGCATCTGAAGTGCTAAATGGCAAGCGCGCCATTAGCAAGGCTCACGCCCGCGCTCTCGCCAATTATTTCCACGTGCCGGCTGACCTGTTCATCTAAAACTGCCAGAAAAAAGCACAAAAGGGTTGATGGAACCATTTTTGTGCCTTTGTGCCTTTTTGTGGCCAAGACCTACTGCGCTTTTACTGCCGCTTCCGTGGAGGACATGTAGTAGCCCTGACGTGAGCTGACCTGGAGCTTGCGCGTTTTGCCTTTCTCGTCCTTCGCGTTCACGCGGACCTCAAGAGCGTGCATGCGACCGTCGTCGTTCTCGTCTTCAGCCAGCGCAAAACCAAGACTGTAGCGCGCCGTTAAGTTTCCGATGATGCGTTGCAGGCCGGCGCCGTAGTCTTTCACGCGGCCAACCTTCACCGCCTCGCCACCGGATTGCTGCGCGAGGTACTTCGCACTGCCGTACAAACTCATTCCCATCCAACCGGCAATCGGTTTGCCGATCGGCATAAGGAACTTGAACAACGTGCGCAGCTCGACAGTCAGCGAGTTGAAGATGACGTTATCGCGGATCAAGATCTGCTGGGTTGCATCACGGTCTTCGTAGAAAATCGGCGCAATACCATCTGACACCCAGACGATTGAAGTCTGCGAGTTTGGTCGTAACTCCGCAGCTTTACGCGCCGCCTCTTTAACTGCTGCCGCCATGTCGTAGACGTCACCAAGCTCGATCGTCATCTTGCCGTCCTTGTTAGTTCGCGTCACATTAACGCGCCCATCACGCCTCGTGGCGCGCGTAACGACACCACCATTGCGACCACGAATCGTTTCCGTCTCCACGATGTCATCGGGTTTGCCTTCGCCTTGTGTCGTAGCAGCCGCAGTTTTAGTTGAGCCTTCATGAGGCTCACACATCGCGGGCACGCGAGCGAGCGCCGCTGCGAGCGTGGCGCGGTCGTTGGTAAACTCAGTCAACCAAAGCCGCTCCTCGTCTTCATTATTAATATCCATCGCGAGTATCGCGACTTCATCACCCGGAGGCAGTTTCGCGAGCTCATCTTCCATCGACTTCAGGATCTCGGTGCGTTTGAGAAAACGGCCGGCGCCGTCTTCGCGCAGATCGAGAATCAGGACGAGCGCGAGTGGCTTGCGTGCCTGACCTTCGCGTGTGAAATACGTGATGTTTCGTGGCTTGCCTTCATCTAAAACAGCGAAGTTGTCGGACGTCAGATTCGAAATCGGGAGATTGGTTTTCTTGTCTTTGACGAGCGCATCGAGGAACACGACGCGCGTCTTGATCTTGATCGTGTCTTCAACTTCCTGCGCGCTGACTGAGAACGACGCAAAAAGCACGATGAGTAGCAAAAGGGTGAAGCGATATGTAGACATAACCTACTCCTGATCGATTATCGTTGCTTCTTCAGTGATGGACTTGCCGGTACCTTCAGGATCTTTCAACAACAGCACCAGGTTCTTCGAGGAGATCGTTACCTGGACCACTGTCGCATCGCGTTCCTCAATATTGATGACGAGCACGTCGTATTTCTCGCCGGCATTTTTCAGATAGATATAATTCTGTTCGCCGTTCTTGCCCGAGAGTGTTTGAATCAACGGCATCCAGGTGTCGTTCAACGCTCCATTGAGTGAAGTGCGAAACTTTGTAAAGTCGCCATTAAACGCCTGGTCCTCAAATACAGCGAGCTTGACACTGCCGGCCTCTGCAATTCGTTTTGCCTGTCCTCCTTTGATCTTCGCAGCGGTAGTGGCGGCTTTCATCCCTGCTTTTGCGAGAAACGGAATGCTCTGATGTTTCACGCTGTAGAAGCGTTCGATCATCTTCACGACCGAATTGAAGTCGTCGCCACTCGCGTAGACGGGCGCGCTTAGCAGCAGGAGTGCGATGACGATGAGAAGTTTTGTATTCATCGCAAACCTCACCGCTCGTCATTCTTCTTCGTTTTTTCAATGCCCAATTCGGGAACGCCAAACTGCCCTTCAAGCTTGGCCAGTTTGTCGAGATCTACCGGGCCGACGATGTTCACGACGGTGAACTCCTTCTGATCGGTGTGCAGGACTGCGAGACCACCGACCATGTCGCCGTTGAACAGCAGATAGACCTCGACATTTCCATCCTTCTTACTCATAACGTTGACCAGTCTCGTCCAGCCTGGTCCACGAAGTTGCGTCCGGATCGTCTCGAGATCAGCCGCGGTGTATTGCCCCTCGGTGTCAAACTCGAAGCTCTTGACATAGATGCCCTTCAATCCTTCGACGACCTTTTTGACTTCGCGCTCATCAGCATTCTTGTCGGAGAGAACCTTTGCAGCAATTTTCATCAGCCGCTCATCGACACTGACGTCGACGGTCTGATTCGCTTTCGCTGCGAGATGATCGAGACTGCCCATCTGAAGACGTGAGTCCTGTGCATGGACCACGACGGGCAAAGCAATAAGCAGTGACAGAATAAAGAGTGCTTTCATAACTGACTCCATTCATCCAACTCGGTGTTGGTTCTTAATCTGATTTAAAGGCGTTGTGTTCTGAGTTCTTCGATGGATCAGGCTTAACTTCTCCGTCGTGACTCGCAGGGCCATCATTAATTGTTGTTTCGCCTGTAGTGCTTCTTCTCGTTCGCGCCTGGATAAAACTGGTGCAACCGAGCGGGGGCGATGTTTATGGTTGACTGCGATCACTTCCTGAGGTGCGACCTTCTTTTCGATAGGTTCAGGCTTTTTCTCCTCGACCGGTGACGGACTCGATATGACATTCGCTTGTTGTGGGTGCGGCGCACTCTGATTACGTACACGCAGCCAAATGCCTCCCGCTAACAACGCCAACAGCAACGACGCGGCGATAGCCAGAAGCGGAAAGTAACTTCGTCTCCGGGACACCGGAAGCTCGAGCGGCCTGGGTTGGTAACGCAGCGTGCCGAGAATCTCTTCCAGTTTTTGTATCTCCGGATCAGGCTGACCAGTCTTGTCCCACAAGTAATCGTCTTTCATAAGCCCTCCATAAAACCGAGCTTTTCTCGCAACTGCTTCATACCGCGGTGGAGGTTCACTCGCACTGACGCCGCCGTGAGCCCGGTGCGCGCCGCGATCTCGGGGCCGGTCATTCCTTCAACCAACCGCAACACGAGCGTTTCGCGATATGCCTCCGGCAAACTGCGTATCAACTCCAGAATCTCCGCGGCTCTCGAATCGTGAGTATCGCTGCCGCGCAAGTCATCATTAATCTCGACCGTCTCGCGCGAGCGCCGGTGAAAATCAACCGCTCGGTTGCGTGCGATCATCGCGATCCAGGGTCCAAACGCCGAGCTGTCGCGCAACGTGTGAAGCTTCTTGTAAGCGTGCAGAAAAATGTCCTGAACGAGGTCGTCGACTTCGGCCCGCGGCACACGCGCCAGCAGAATGCCGTGGACGAGCGGCGCGTAAAGGTCGTAGAGACGACTAAAACAATCCCGGTCGCCGTCCAAAACTGCCCTCACGAGCACCACCTCAACCGCTTTCTCTGGCGGTTGTTCAGGGGCGTGTGCCTCAGGGGTCATTAGCAGCATGTCGGCGGTGGCGTACATTGTGTTCTCAACCGGGCGCTAAATCCTTGTTTCAGGACACCGATTAAGACGGGAGAGAGGGAAAGACTGTTAACAACAGGTCTTACGCGTGATCGTCAGCAGGACGAATGCTTAGTACGGATGGATGCGTGACCGGGTTTTCCTGGGACGTCAACGTCTTTAACTCCGGGTCCGCGGAAATCATTGGAATTAGCCAAATAACGATTGTGCCGAGGGCGAGAGCGATCGTCCCGGCAAGTCCGCCTTCGATGCCGTAAGTGCCGCCAGTCAACCAGAAAGGACCGGTATCGCTCGCTGTCATTAGAGGATGAGACGCGACCTTCAAGCCGCTAACCGGCAAGCCGAAGAACCAACCCAACGCCCAGTTCCACGCCCAGTGAAGTCCCAGCGGCAACCACAGACTGCGCGTGCGCAGGTACGCAATTGCGAACCAAAGGCCGGCGATCGATGTGTTGATGAAAGTAAATCCGGGAACAGTATTGGGATTGGTGAGATGTGCGACTCCGAATAACGCCAACGTTAACGCCACGCCCAGCCATGCTATTTTGGCGCGCGTCAACGTCTGCAATGCGTACCCGCGGAACATCGCTTCCTCTGCAAATGCAGCAACAACCAATAACACAACGGACCCAATCATCGACTTTATGACCGCGGACCAGTTGACTGGATTGATCGAAAAGCTGACTCCACGGCCGACCATCGCAACCACGACACCGACCGCAAGTGTCAGAAAACCAAGTGCAGATCCGATGACAAGATCTTTCAACCAACCCTTATGAAAGCTCGCTCCAAGAGATCGCCAGGGCAGTTCTTCAAGAATGTGTGCACACGCGTAACCAAGGCCCAAAGCTGTGACTAGCAAGCCCCCTCGGAAAGCGAGGCCCAGTAAAAAATCCGCATAAGGTATCGAGCGGTAGGTCGAAACAAAACCGTATAGAGTCCTGACACTCTGCTCCCAAACGATGTCCAGGACTATCAGGATGAGCAGGAATATCATGAGCCGCCAG
>DATEWS010000731.1:0-5923 GCA_035257785.1 Pyrinomonadaceae bacterium | reverse complement strand
GAAATCGGTCGCGAGCACGACTGCCAAACCAGCGTCGATCATCTCGCGCGCTGCCGGATAACGTGTCAAGCCGAGTGCGTAGACCGATCCGGGCAGTAACACCGGTTGCACGTTCGCGCGTTTCAATGCCGCGATGCCTGCTGAGTCTGTGTGTTCGAGATGATCGGCAGTGACTGTTCCCAACTCCGCTGCGAGTTGCGCGCCACCGGAAAGTGAAAGCTGATCGGCGTGAATGCGTAAACCCAGTCCGTGGCAACGGGCAGCCGTGAGGATCTTCCACGCTTCGTCAGTCGTGAATACCTTGTCTTCACAAAACACGTCGCAAAACTCGGCGAGCTTTTCATGCGCGATCGCCGGCAACATCTCGTCGATGATCAAAGAAACATACTGCTCGCGTCGCGCGCGATACTCCGGCGGAACGCTGTGCGCGCCGAGAAACGTCGGCACGTAACGAAGCGCCGTGTCCTTATCAAGACGTTTGATGACACGCAGGATCTTGAGCTCGTCTTCGAGCGACAAGCCGTAACCCGATTTCGCTTCGATCGTCGTTGTGCCCGAACGTAGAAACCAATCACTGTAGCGCCACGCTTCGTAAGCAAGTATTTCTTCATACGCGCTGCGAGTTGCGTTAACCGTATATTGAATCCCACCACCACGCGCCGCGATCTCCTGGTACGTCGCACCTTTCGCACGTTCTTCAAACTCCTCAACGCGCGTACCGCTAAACACCGGATGCGTGTGCGCGTCAACAAATCCCGGCATCAGAACTTGACGACGCGCATCGACCACCGCCGTATCCGCGTTAATCAGTGTTTCAATCTCATCCGCGTTTCCGACGTTCTCGATCCGCCCGTCACGCACAAACATTGCGCCGTCTGCGACGATGCCGAGTTCGCGCAACTCCAGCCCAACGCGCGGACGTGCCGGCCCGGCAAGCGTGACAACCTGCGAGCAATTAACTACGGCAAGAGTTTTACTTTCGTTTTCCGAGGACATAAATCGTGACGCCGATAGCATTCGCTATCAACACTGTGGCAACGATCTTCAGCGCGAACACAAGCGGATTTATTACTTCAGTAATAGGAGCGATCGCGAAACGGATATAGACGAGGGTGACGATGAAGCCGGACGCGCACGCGATCTTCAGCCACCATGGCGACCTGACACCGAGCGCCTTCATTCCAAACAACGGTATCGCAAACAAAACGAGGTACGTCAGTGCGTAGAAAATGCCGCCGGTATTGTCGATCAGTTGGAAAGCTTCCTGCGCGTGCACGCCCGACAAGCTGAGCCCGGTGAGCACCATCGTCACCGCGCCTACAAACAGAATCGAGTTGACTGGCGTCTTGTATCTCGAGTGCAGGCGACTAAACCACGAGGGTAACAATCGATCCCAACCGGCGACCATCGGCAGACGCGTGTTGCCCGCAAAGTAAATACTCATCAGCGCGATCGTTCTGACGGTGATACCGAGAATCGCAATCGACCCGATCGTTCCGACCCAGCCTAACTGTCGAAAACCGGTTGAAAGAACCTGCGGGATTGGTCCGATCAGATCGATTTGATCGCGCGGCACAAACGCAAGCACCGAGCTCGTGCCGAGTATGAACATTGCGGCGATGATCGGCGCCGCAATCACGACCGAGCGTCCGATGTTCCGCGCGGGCGAGCGCGTTTCGCCGGCGAGGATCGCAATGTACTCGAAGCCAGTCAGTGCGCCGAGCGCGAGTTTGCTCGCGACGTTGATGTTGTATTCAGTGAACGTGGGAAATTGAACTGCAAACGGCTTGTAGTCAATCAGTCCTTGGGCACGCGAAAGTGCGAAGAGCGGTAGGCCGATCAAAATCGCGAAAGTGATCATGTGCACGAGTCCGCCAACATTGTGGACCCACTTGCCGAGAGCGAGACCACGAATAGCCGCTACGACGATGCTGATCACCAGCAGAAGACTGACCGCCATGATCACCCACGTGCTGTCTTTCATGTGCGCCGCCGTTGGTCCAATGGCGTAGGAGATGTTTGTGGTCACAACCAATCCGACGCCCGCGAGAATCGAGATCGCGAAGACCCAGAGATTCCAGCCAACCATGAAGGCGACGAAGTCGTTGAAAGCGAGTTTGGACCATTGATACAACCCGCCTTCGAGCGGCATGAGACGATTGAGAAAGATCACGGCGGCGGCAAGCGGAAGATAGAACGTGAGGATCGCGAGGATCCAGAACACGTTTTGCTCGGCCCCTAACCGCGCGGCCCACCCCACCCAGAACGTGCCGACGACGAATACGACCTGAGTCAGCACCAGATCGAAGAGTCCGAGTTCTTTTTTGAAGACTGCACTGCGAGCTTCGACGTCACGCTCGATCTCGGCGACGGTAGGCGTAGTGGATTCAGTGTTCATGGCTCAATTCAAAAACGAACTGGGACACGGTCCAAGTGCGCTCTCAGCCATTGGACCACATCGGGACGCATTTCGGGAATAATCTCGTGCGCTGCGTCATAACTTTTGAACACAACCGAGCGGGCTCTGGTTTTTAGTTGTCGTTCGTAATCGTGCACGCGCTCGGGTGAATAGAACTCATCGCGCGTGCCGGCGAGATGCAGCACGTCGATGTTCGACCGGCGATAGGTTGAGCTCGTTTCCCAGTCACCGGGAATACCGCCGCAGATACCAACAACTCCGCGCAACTGCTCCGGATGACTAAATGCAAAGCGATAATTAAGCGCGCACGACTGTGAGAAGCCGAGTAGAAACACGCGCGACGGATCGGCGACACCTTCGCTACTCAGAACCTCGATCAGATCGAGCAAGGCGCGATGATGAACCGCAACCGACTCTTCGCTGCGAAAGTTTGTTAGCCAGCCAAAACCGAAGCGCAGTGGTCCACCTGGTTCGCGCGGCTCTTTAATGTGCTGGTGGAAGCCCTGCAACGATGCGATAGCAAAGTTTTCCGGCGCCATCAACTGTGCCTCACGCATCATCTGACGCTTGTTCGCACCGTAGCCGTGCAACGCGATCAAAAGCGGCGCGGGCGAGGTCGTGCCCGGTCGCAGATCGTAGTAAAGGTTGATGCGTGCTTCGAGGGTTTGGTCAAGTTTGTCCACAGATTGACGCAGATTACACCGACCGCTACGATGACTCAAACTTTTATCGAGAGGTGTCAGTGATGAAATTTCCGGGTGGATTCAATATCGAACAGATGATGAAGCAGGCGCAGTCGATGCAGCAGAAGATGGCGAAAGAGATGGAAGACCTGCGCGTCGATGCTTCAGCGGGTGGCGGTGTTGTCACGGTGCAGATGAAAGGCAATCATGAAATCGTGGGGCTGAAGATCGATCCGGAAGCAGTAAAAGACGGCGACGTCGAGATGCTCCAGGACATGATTCTCGCGGCCATCAACGAAGCGAATCGAAAAGTTGACGAAGCGATGAAGGGCAAGCTCGGTGGCATGATGCCGCCGGGACTGGGCGGACTGTTTGGGTAATATCGAATGCTAGAATACGCCGAACCAGTCACTAAACTAATCGACGAACTAAAGCGCCTGCCGAGTATCGGTCACAAGTCGGCGCAGCGGCTCGCGTTTCACATCATGCGCGCGCCGGATGCTGATCTTGAACGTTTGATTGGTGCGCTGCGAGAAGTCAAACAGAAGATCGTTCTCTGTTCTGTTTGTAACAATCTTACTGAAGTCAATCCATGTCGATTCTGCGCGTCACCGAGCCGGGATCATTCGGTGATTTGCGTAGTGGAAGAACCTCACAGCCTCGTCGCCGTTGAAAAGACGCGGAGTTTCAAGGGTGTGTATCACGTGCTGCACGGCAGTCTCTCGCCGATCCGTCACATTGGACCAAGCGAACTTCAGTTAGCCAATCTGCTGCCGCGACTAAAACCGGAAAACAACGATGGTGTGCCGGTTAGAGAAGTTATCCTCGCAACCAATCCGACGACGGAGGGTGAAGCAACTGCTAACTACATCAGTCGGTTATTGAAGCCACTCGGAATACGAGTCACACGAATCGCGATGGGAATGCCAGTGGGGAGTGACCTCGAATACGTTGACGAGGTCACTATGGACAAAGCGCTCTCAAACCGCCACGAAATCTAATCCGCGGATTCCACGAGATCCGCGGATTAAAACCTGACGTTCTCCGGTTTTGCTCCAGCGTCACACTCTGCGCACTGCTGATCGCTCTCGTACATGCGCGCGTCGAATTCGATCAGCGACTTGATTTGCACGCCTTCAATCTCGCCTGGTGCTGAGTCGAAGCGCACGATCGCGCCGCAGCCGATGATCCTCGCGCCGAGTGATTTCACCAGTTCGACGGTCTCTTCGATTGCGTTGCCGCTGCGGATAATATCGTCGACGATGATGCACGGGTTAACTTCGCCCTGATTCACGTACTGGCGAAACATGCGTTCGCCGTGTTCCTGTTCCGCCCAGTAAATCTGTTCCGCGTTGAGCGCGTCGCGCACACCGAACGCGACGGGAATTCCTCCCGAGCTCGGACTGATCACCGATACCTTCGGCAGTTGGCTCGAAATATCTTTCTCGAGTCGAAACTTTCGACTCAGCGCCACTGCCAACACGCGCGCGGTATCGTAGTAACGAAACGCGAGTGGCATTTGAAAGTAGTGCGGCGAGTGCTTTCCGTTTGGATAAATGAAGTGGCCCTCACGAAACGCTCCCGTGCGTTTCAGGATTTGCATCACAGCATCTTGAGAAGGAATCAGCTCGACCATGCGGTTCTCCTGCTTTTTTGGAGCGCAGCATACATCAATTACATACTTTTCGCAGCCTGTTCGACGAGTCGACGTTGATCGCGCGGCAAACCATCCGGCAAAGCGTCAAGTGAAAACCACTCCGCACGCTCAACTTCCATCGTGCGTGGCGTGACCGGACCATCCGCTGAACCGCGAAATAGAATTTCAACTTGTTTGGGTTTACGAAACGAGCGCGCGAGAAATATTTGCACGTCCTGAAGTTCAAGACCAAGCTCTTCGCGCAACTCACGACGCAGTGCTTCGATTGGTTGTTCACCCGCTTCGAGAAAACCACCGGGCAAACCCCAACCACTGCCCGCGCGAAATCTGTGTTTGAGAAGAAGTGTTTGACCGGATTGATTGAAGATGACCGCGCCGGCGGTGACAGTGAAACGAGAATGCATCACTCGCATGCTCCAGCGACGCAGGCCGAAAGGCAAGCGATGCCAGATCGCAGCGATGAGATTTTGAAAACCAGCCACGGATAACACAGATTACACGGATTGAGCTACAATGCGCAGCAACCATGGCAGCCACCGAAACCATCGCCGTTCCGAAACGGATCACCAACGCGCAGACCGTTTGCAACGAGAAAAATGAAAAGGGAAAACTCTGCAATGGTCACTTGAAACAGTTGCGAACTGCCGGCGAACCCGCCGAGATTCACTTGCGCGGCGACGACGTGCTTTACAAGTGCCAGACGTGCGGCACGCTCTACATGGGTCCGCCGCTTGGTCACGTGCGCGATCCGTACAAGCAGCAACGATTTGTAGAAGCGGAGTTGCAGGCGTTGTTACAGGCCGCGGGCGGTACGTTGCCAGTTATCAAGCGAGATGACCGAGGCGTGTACGTGATGGTCGAGACCGAAGTCAGCGCTCACGCTCCGGCCGCGAAACCTGCGCCTGCGAAAGCCGCAGCGCCGAAGGCAGCAGCGCCCGCTGCACCGAAACCCGCAGCGCCAAAACCGGCGGCAGCGGCGACGCACAAAGCGGGTGCGCAACCAAACCGGCAACTGTTCAAACGTTCGACTTACGTTGGCGTAAAGGATACTGGACCAGTTGCGGGTGAGACGTTCGAAGAGAAGGTTGCGAGGTTGAAGGCGTTGTCGGCGGCGGCGAAACAACGCGCTGAAGAAGGTGGTGAGCCTGCGTCGGCTGCGGAAGT
>DATEWS010000730.1:0-2901 GCA_035257785.1 Pyrinomonadaceae bacterium | reverse complement strand
GCAACTGGGACGAGTACGAAGCCGCCATTAAGGCCAATGATTACGACATCGTACGCCGCGGCCTCGTGATGCAAACGACGAACGAACTCGTTAATCTCAGAATGTTGTTTGAACGGGATACGCATGCGACGCCGAGTCCGTCGCCTGTTCCTGAGGGTAGTCCGCGAGTTGAGGCGTCGCCATTGCCGGAGCAGCTTGGGGTTGAGACTCAGGCACAAGCGTTGAAAGACCTGAGAGCGATGCCGATCTATTTTGCGTCTTCGTATTCCCTCGTTAAGCCATACGTTTCGGGGTTCGATGTGAATGTGCTGGACGCGCCGAGTTTGAAGAAGACGCGTTTGGATACGAATTGGAAACAACCATAGCCTTAGCCACAAAAAGGCACATAAGTCACAAAAACAAGAAACTGATTAAGAAGAACGTTTTGTGCCTTTTGTGCTTTTTTGTGGCAAATATCTTTTGCGCATGAGTGAATTTAGCGTCACTGTTAAGGGTAGGGAAGAGACGGCGCGGGTGGCTGCGGCGCTGGCGCCGTTTCTGCACCCGGGTGACGCGATGATGCTCAAGGGCGCGTTGGCCGGTGGCAAGACTGCGTTTGTTCAGGAGCTCGTTGCCGCCCTTGGATCAAAAGCTGACGTTACGAGTCCGAC
Organism: Pyrinomonadaceae bacterium; assembly: GCA_035257785.1. Taxonomy (GTDB): domain Bacteria; phylum Acidobacteriota; class Blastocatellia; order Pyrinomonadales; family Pyrinomonadaceae; genus PSRF01. The sequence goes on along the minus strand of DATEWS010000730.1, from coordinate 2,251 downwards.
CTTTACGTTGGCCCACTTCTATCAAATTCCAGCCGGGACTTTCCTGCACATCGATGCTTATCGACTTTCGAGTGTCGCTGAATTTCGCGATCTCGCGTTGGAGGATTACGTTCCGGAGAGCATTACGGCGGTCGAGTGGGGCGACATCGTTCAAGAGGATTTTTCGAATGCGCTCTCGATCGTGTTTGAGTTTGTGCCTGGTCAGGACAACTGGCGCAAGCTGACTTTCTCCGCGAACGCGGAGCGATGGCAACCGGTGTTGGAGAGTTTGAGCAAGCAGGTATGAGTTTAATTTTGGCAATCGAGTCGTCGTCGAACGTGTATCGCGTGGTGATCGGGCGCGACCGCGAAGCTGTTTTCGATTCCACTGTTGACGATTGTGAATCGTCGTTACAAACGTTAGGCGGCTTGCTGACGTGTGGGCTCGAAACGTTGAATGCAGATGCAAGTGAGATCAAGGGAGTGGCGATCAATGTTGGTCCGGGATCGCTGACGTTTGTGCGGGCCGGGATATCGTTTGTGAACGCGCTCGCGTTTAGTTTGAAGGCTGACATCTTCCCCTTCAACTGGTTCGAGATCATCGCGCAACAGACGAAGGACACGACGCACTTGCCCGTACTTGGTGTTGTGCCGGCGTCGAACGACAATGCATACGTTGGCTTGATCAAGGGCGCGGCTGTTGAGATTATGCGTTTCGGACCGTTCTCTAAGGCCGTTGCTCAGGTTAGCGCGGGACTTTCGGAAGTGGCGGTGGCGGGAAGGATTCGACACCGGTTCGCGTCTTTGTTGCACGACGTAGAGATCATCGACACGGGAATTGAGACTCCCGACGCCCGCGTGCTTTTGGATTTGGGTTTTGAAGGATACGAATCCTGCGGTTATGCGACGAGGCAAGTCGAGGCGCTCAACGATCAATCGGATATTTTTTACGAACAATGAGTGTTGAAGAGATCGTTGATTGTCTTTATAACGGCGGCGTTGTTCTGCTTCCGACGGATACTGTCTACGGGCTTGCGGTAAGTCCAAACTTCGACAAGTCGATCGATCGTTTGTTCGCACTCAAACGTCGTCCGCGCAACGTGAATCTTCCGATCATGGTTGCGTCAGACGACGATCTCGAGCCGTTGGGTTTTGAGATTAGTGAACCTGCGTGGCGTCTACTGCGTTCGCCTTTGATCCCCGGCAGCATCACGCTCGCGCTCGGTTTTAGTTCTGACTACCGGCCACCCTGGCTTGCCGGACGAGACGAAGCCGCGATCCGAATTCCCAACGACGAACAACTCCTCGCAGTGTTGCGCAAAGCTGGTCCATTGCTCGTAACGAGCGCGAACTCGCACAGCGCCGACACGCCCGACAACGTCCAGGACATCCTGGCGCAACTCGACGGCGCACCGGATCTCGCGATTGATGGCGGTAGGTTAAAGACGACGGCATCTACGCTCGTGAACTGTCGGGTCGATCCGCCTGCGATCGAGCGTCTCGGCGTTGTGCCTGAATCTGAAGTGCTTAGGTATTTAAATGAGTAAAGATGTAATTCTCGGTATCGAATCATCGTGCGACGACACGGCGGCAGCCGTCGTCGATCGCGATGGGAATGTGCTCTCTTCGATCATAGCAAGTCAAACTCATATTCACTCGCATTGGGGCGGTGTGTATCCGGAGTTTGCGAGTCGCGCACACGCGCTCGTTGTCGTTCCCACGATTGAACGCGCGCTTGCTGACGCGAACGTCGCCGGACCGGATCTCAAGGCGATCGGCGTGACGCGCGGACCGGGATTGATCGGTTCGCTGATCGTTGGCGTAAACACGGCCGCGGGTTTGGGACTGGGATGGAACGTTCCGGTACTCGGTATCAATCATTTGCGTGGGCATCTGCGCAGTGCTGACCTTGTTGAGCGTCGCGTTGAGCTGCCGGCGATCGTTCTGCTCGTCTCGGGCGGACATACTTTCCTGGCGCGCATGGAGAGTTTGACGTCGATTCAGTTGCTCGGTTCGACGCGAGATGACTCGGTTGGTGAGGCATATGACAAGGTCGCGCGCTTGCTCGGCTTGGGATATCCGGGTGGACCGGCAGTCGATAAACTCGCGAAGACTGGAACTGATTCGATTCCGTTTCCGCGACCGATGCTCACGGAAGGGTTTGAGTTTTCGTTCTCGGGGTTGAAGTCGGCGGTGGGAAGATACCTCGATAAAAATCCGGAGGTGGCGCATGCTGATGTGGCGGCGTCGTTCGTGAGTGCGTGCATGGAGA
>DATEWS010000729.1:0-8391 GCA_035257785.1 Pyrinomonadaceae bacterium | reverse complement strand
CTTTATGAGGAAGGGAAATTGGAAGAATTCAATAGTTCACCACATGGACCATCGGAAAAGTCCATCGCATCTCAGGATTGTTTCTATTAGCTATGCGTGAGAGTTAAGAAATGTGTCGGTTGATGAGAATTTAGATTTTTTGAAGAGACAAACTTGGAGGCGGTCAGTACCACCCGCTTTCGCAAGTGGTACTGACTTTATCCAACGGATTACCGGGCACCGCGTGACTATCTGTTCTTTAACTTGCGACGAATCGCACCACTCAAACCTATAAGACCCGTACCTAGTAACACCATGCTGGCAGGCTCGGGAACAGCCCCGCCGGTAACCGTGCCTTGAAGCGTTGTCGTACCTGTCGCGGCTCCACCGCCTACACCAGTCACTGGCAACGCGATGGTGTAGACCGGATTAACGGTGTAGGTAAAGCCACCAATGGTCATACTTGTGGTAGAGAATGTCAGTGTGGCAATACCGGTGTTGAACCCGAGGTTTCCCGAAAGTGTCCCCACAAAACTAGTGGCCCCGGCTGGTGACACTTGAATAATGTTCAGTGTGAAAGTACCACCTATCGCCGGCCCGAGTAGGTTAGCTGGTACGGTTGTAGTAACTACGATGTCACCAAAACTAGTGCCGGCAGGCGTGTTCACCGAATCTGTCGTGCCGTTAAAAGTGATCGTCGTGGTACCGTTGATGTTTGTAAAGTTGACGACGTTAGTGCCACTCACGCTGAATACTCCGGTAGTACTAAACGTGACTGGATCGGCTTTAACGTCCAAAGTCCCTAGCCCTACCACTAAGACCAGCAGCGCGGCCATGGTAGATACCTTAAAGATGATTGACATGTCAGAGGTCCCCCTTGCTTCCTAATTGGTCCAGGCGACTGATAATTAGGTCATGGCACTCCAGTATTAGGTCGACATTCCACACCTGCGAGGCAACGCAGATTTGAAAGATCTGTTGTTTGCGTTTTCTTGGGAGAGAACTTTGGGGGTAAAAGGGGTTTAAATCGGGACCAACCTTATAACAGATTTGGTCCCGGAAAAACGTACGCGAGCGTACCCACTTTTGCACAATCTGAGAGACGTTAACGCAGGTTTAGGATGATAGAAGCGGTGTAGCGAACCAGCGTGAAACTCCGCGAGAGAGGCCCGTGGCATCTGTTCAATTGACCGCGGAGGTGACTGAGATTATGGAGCGGAGGTTGCGTTCTTCGAGTTCATGTTCGGCACTGTGCGGCAAAACCTTCAACAACTCGAGACCACGTTTTGAAAGGGCGCGAGCTTCGTGATCCGCGGAACGACGCATAGCGTTTTCCGCTGCCATCAACAGATATTTAACAGCACGCACGAAGTCTTGCGACTGCTCGAAGTGTACGGCGAGTTCCGCAGCGATTTCACCGACGCGATCGCCGTAGATACTCTCGCCACACTCGCCAATGCGACCATGAACCAGACGACGTCGTGTTGCTGCAACACGCTTGTAAAGTACATCAACGTAAAGCGCGTGAATGAATCGATACCGTGGCGTAATCGTGCCGTCTGGTAATTCCGCGAGGTATGCAGGCCACAGGAAGTGATGCTTACGCGCGAGACCGTCGCAGATCTCTTCAACTCGAACCACGTCTTCCGCGAGGCCCGCCGAAATCGCAACTGCCGAACAATCCATACCAACCACGCTCGCACCTTCCAACACGCGTTGTTCGGAAGCTTCAAGACGCTCGACGTGTTTATCGACCATCTCGCGAATATTCTCAGGCACCACTAATTCAACTTCACTCAGATCGACTTCGAGCTTCCAACATTGATCGCGTTCCACAATGATCTTCTCCTGCACCAGAAACTCGATGAGGTTGACCATGAAGAGCGGATTGCCTTCAGTACGTTTGTGAATGATTGCTGCGAACGCAGCAGGCAGTTGATGTTTCGGAAGTGTTATATGAAGAAACTCGCAAACCGATTCGAGCGTGAGATATTCAAGCGGCAGTTCGTGGCAGAGCTTATGCAGTTGCAGCTCCTGCTTCACACCGCGTAACGGATGCTCGCTGACGATCACTTCAACCGGACGATACGTTCCGATCACTAACAAACTCGCGCGTCGCCGTCGTCGCGCGAGATACGAAACGAGATCCAGTGTCGAGTAATCACTCCAGTGAAGATCTTCGAGAAACAGCACGACCGGGGTTGTCGCCGTAATCAGCTCGAGTGCTTCCGCAAGCTCACGAAGCATTCGCTCGCGTGTCACTCCAGAATTTCCTTCGCGATCAGTGGCGGGGGCGAGATGCGGAAGCTGGCAGAGCCACGTCGGAGCGCAGTTTCGCAGACCCTCTATGATCTTCTCATCTTCCAGACGCGAGAGCGCATCGAGAATCGGTAGATATGCTTCACTCGATCCGTACTGTTCGAGACACTGGCCACGCAGAATGCAAATGCCTGGACCAAGCTGTTCGAGAAATGCTTCGACCAGCGTCGTCTTGCCGATACCACTCTCGCCGGTGACGAACACAGTTTGGGAGGCGCCGGTTAGTGCAGTCTCGAAGCATTGTCGTAGCTGAGCGAGCGCAGCGTCACGCCCGAGTAATTTCGTGGATGAAGTGTATTCGACTACCGGTGGCGCGACATTCGTCACAATTGGACCAGGCGTCGATTTCGTTTCAGTGAGCAAGGCAATAAAGCGATAACCGCGGCGATGAGATGTTTCGATAAACTGCGGCGACTTCGCATCGTCGTTCAATGCATGTCGCAACTGTCGAATACAGTCTTTCAGCACCGCCTCGCTGACGTAGGTCCTGGGCCAAACATCGTTCAGCAACTGCTGTTTGGTTACAAGAATTCCTTTATGTGAGATGAGATATTTGAGAACAGCAAACGCCTTGGGCCGCAGCGGAATTGCCTGTGAGCCACGCCAGAGACACTCGTTGGTCTCGTCAAATCGAAATGGACCGAAGGTTGTTTGCTGTCCGTCCATGGACGCCAAAAGACGTAAACATTACAACTTTCTTATGACTCTCGCCCGGGTTGGCGCTTATTCTGCGACTATGTTGAATGGATGGCAACATCGAGGCTCGTTTGTTATCAAGTTTTCTGCGGAGACGAACCCGGAAAAAGGCCGGTTTGTTGGGCGCGTCGAGCACGTTGCTTCGGGTAAGACAACACGATTTGAATCCGCTGATGCGTTAGTGCGTTTTTTGAATGATGTCTTGAATAACGTGCGGCAGGAATTTCAACAGGCGGATACGTGGGTTGAATAATCATACCTCGGTCGAGTTAGTGCACATATCCTCGATGACGTGATGCGCCAAATGGCGTTACGTGGCAGAATTACGTCTTCTTCTAATGGAGCACTAATACGTATGGCGAAACCGGTTTTACTTACGGTCGACGACGATCGTGAGGTTTTGCGGGCGATCGAGCGCGACCTACGGCGCAAGTATGGCAGTGATTATCGTGTGTTGCGGGCGGGATCGGGACCTGAGGCACTCGAAATCGTTCGCGAACTCAAAATCAGGAACAACTCGATCGCGCTCTTCCTGATCGATCAAAGAATGCCCGGCATGTCGGGCGTCGACTTCCTGGCACAGGCGATCGAACTCTTTCCCGATGCGAAGCGTGTGTTGTTAACCGCTTACGCCGACACCGACGCAGCCATTGCGGCGATCAACGAAGCCGGCATCAATCATTACTTACTGAAGCCCTGGGACCCGCCGGAAGAAAATCTCTATCCGGTACTTGACGAACTGCTCGAAGATTGGGAGGCAGCATTCCCGCCGCAGTTTGAAGGCATTCGTGTGTTAGGGAATCGCTGGTCGCCTGCATCACACAACATCAAAGATTTTCTCGCGCGCAATCACGTTCCCTATCAATGGCTCGATATCGAAACTTCAGATTCAGAAGTTCGCAGCCTTGTAGAGTTGCTTGACGAAGAAGACACTCGAAGCTTGCCAATCGTGATTCTTCCAAGCGGTGTGCGTCTACGACAACCGTCACTCGCAGAACTCGCCGAACATGCGGGACTCAGAACGCGCGCGACAGAAGATTTTTACGATCTCGCAATCGTCGGCGGTGGTCCAGCCGGACTGGCCGCGGCTGTCTATGGCGCGAGCGAGGGATTGCGAACAGTCATGATCGAGCGCGAGGCTCCGGGTGGTCAGGCCGGCATGTCGAGTCGCATCGAAAACTATCTCGGCTTTCCGAGTGGACTCACCGGCGCCGATCTCGCGCGTCGTGCAGTGGTCCAGGCCAGGCGTTTCGGGGTTGAGATCATTTCGGCAGAAGCTACCGAAGTAAGAGTCGATGGTCCATATCGTTTTTTGAAACTCGCAAACGGAGCGGAGCTCAGTTGTCATGCGTTGTTGGTGGCGACGGGCGTGCAATGGCGCAAGCTCGACGCGCCGGGAGTGGAACGCTTAACGGGAGCCGGTATTTACTATGGCGCCGCCATGACTGAAGCAATGTCGACGAAGGACGAGGATGTTTATGTTGTCGGCGGCGCGAATAGTGCCGGACAGGCCGCGATGCACTTTTCGAGATACGCACGGCGAGTGGTGATGCTCGTGCGTGGTTCGTCGCTCGCGTCTTCGATGTCGCAGTACCTGATAAATCAACTCAAAGCGACGCCAAACATTCAGATCGAATACAACACATCGGTCGTGGAGGCGCACGGCGACAATCATCTCGAAGCCATCTCGATTCACTGTGCGGAAACGAACGAGACAAACACAGTCTCCGCTAATTCGTTGTTCATCATGATTGGCGCAGCGCCAAATACAGACTGGCTCGCAAACATCGTCGAACGCGATGACCTCGGCTTTATCTATTCCGGCCCGCATCTGACACGCGATGGCAAGCGTCCAAACGGTTGGAAGCTCGATCGTGAGCCAGGGCTTTTGGAAACAAATGTTCCCGGCATCTTCGTCGTCGGCGACGTTCGTCATGGATCAGTCAAGCGTGTCGCGTCGGGCGTGGGCGAGGGATCGGTTGCGATCTCTTTCGTACATCAATATCTAAGCAAGGTCGTGTGAGAAATGGAAGAAACAGTTTCGGGTGGCATTGAAGCAATCGTTCCGACGAACTCTTCGCCGCCGGATGTAGTCCAGGCACTTCGTCGCGTGCATGTGTTTGCCGATCTGCCTGACGACCAGTTGCAGTGGTTCGCCGGTAAGTCCCAAGACCTCCGCTTCGCGCCCGGAGACGTCATGTTTCATAAAGGCGATAAGGCTGACTGGATGGTGGTCTATCTTGAAGGCGAGATTCACGCTTACTGGGACGAGAACGATCACGACGTTGTTTACATCGCGCGCGCCGGCGAGCAAAAAACTGAAGTCAGTGGAATGCTGCCGTTTTCACGCATGACTGAGTTCACAGTAACCGGATACGCCGTGACTGACGTACGCGCGTTACGGTTTCCGGTTCATTTGTTTCCCGAGATGATGCAGCGCATGCCGTTGCTGGTCCAACGCCTCGTCGGGATTATGAGCGATCGCGTGCGTGAAGCAACTACGATCGACCAGCAGCAGGACAAGTTGATGGCGCTCGGCAAACTATCAGCCGGACTCGCGCACGAGCTTAACAATCCCGCGGCCGGGGCGACGCGCGCGGCGAACGATCTGATTGAAACGTTGAAGGAGTTACGCGCCGCCGACATGCGACTCTGTTCTCACGATCTGACGGAGAAGCAGCAGGATTTGATTGATGCCTTCGAGAGTAAAGCAATCGATCATACCGCGACGGCGACGCAGTTGAACTCGCTCGATCAGAGCGATCGTGAAGATCAAGTCTCCGAGTGGCTCGAGTCACATGGTGTCGCAGAAGCCTGGAAACTTTCGCCTAATCTCGTCGAAGCCGGAATGGATTCGGCGGCGCTCGAACAACTGCTCGGCGAGATTCCTTCAAGCGCGACTGCGGACGTGCTGGCCCGTGTGAACTGTCAACTCGCAGCGGCGAAGCTGGCTGGTGAGATCAAGAATGCTACGACACGCATATCGGAGCTGGTCGGTGCCATCAAGGAATACAGTTACATGGACCAGGCGAAGCTCCAGGAGTTGGATGTCCATAAAGGTCTCGACAACACGCTGCTGATTCTGAAGTACAAGTTGAAGAAGAAGAACATCACCGTCACGCGTGACTATGCGGAGTCGTTGCCGGTCATTAAAGCGTACGGCAGTGAGCTCAACCAGGTATGGACCAACTTAATTGTCAATGCGGTCGATGCGATGAGCGAAGGCGGAAAACTAAAGGTGCGCACGAAGCGCGAACCGACCGACATCATGGTTGAGATTCGTGACAACGGTGCGGGCATACCAGCATCCGCGAGGTCGCGCATCTTCGAACCGTTCTTCACTACCAAGCCAGTCGGAGAGGGAACTGGACTGGGCCTCGACACCGTAGCCCGCATCGTGCGTAAACATCGCGGCAACGTTCGCTTCGAATCAAAGCCCGGTGATACGTGTTTCCAGGTTCGCCTTCCGCTTGGTTAGGCCAAGCAGAACAACCCAGCCTGAAATGTTTTTGCCTGAAAACTCATTTACCTAGTGAAGTGCAAATTCACTCTGGAGGAGCTGTCATGCAAAAATCTAAAATCCTGATCTGGCTAGGCATCGTGGCCTTCCTCGCATTCCCGCAATCTTCCTATGGGTGGCATGACGTCGGACACAGAATGGTCGCACGTATTGCCTGGGACAATTTACAGCCTAACGTCCGGCAACAACTGGTCGATCTCCTCATGCAAGCTCCGAGTGATAGTTGTCTCCGCGAACTCTTTCCCAACGACAGTAGGCCTTTGGAGGAACGGCAACGACAGTTCTTTATGGCGGTAGCTACGTGGCCTGACATCGTCCGTCCTGGAAGCAGCCCTAACCCGGTCTGCACGAGGTACAACAATCCGGAGTGGCATTATGTGGACCACTTCTGGTCGGGGACATCGGGCGATCCTAATGATCCGCCACATGACCTCGCCATGCAGATTGCTCAAATCAATGCGGGTGAAAGACTGAAGGCGTTTCGCAATCTCGTGAACAGTAGTCTTCCGCCGGCAGAGCGAGCAATCATGTTGGGCTGGATCCTCCACCTAGTAGGTGACATTCACCAGCCCTTACATGCGAGTGGGAGAGTGACGAATTTTCACGGGGAGAGTCATGGCGATGCTGGTGGAAACAACTTTAAGCTTGGGTCCGGTCTAACTCTTCACTTCTACTGGGACGACATTATCGAACGCAGTAAGCCGCAAAATGAAAATCTTAGCCAGTATGAAGAGCGACTCGGTCGAAAACTACAGGATGATTTTCCCCTCGCGTCGTTTGATGGAACACTCGAGCCTGGCAACATTGACGCCTGGATTCTTGAAAGCCTCCAGAAAGCAAAAGACAATGCTTATCCAAAAACGTTAAAGCGTTTCCAATTGCCAAGCAGTGACTATAAGAAGAACACCTTCGATGTTTCGCGGAAGGCAATTGCTGAATCGGGTTACCGGTTGGCAAACCTGTTGACTCAGGCCTTTGGCTCACCGTCTTGAGTCTTACTGAGCATCGTGAAAAATTATTCCGAGCGTATACCGGTTTCCGGACCGCAGGCGACTCACACCATGTCGCAGGTTTACTCTGTACACGCTCTTCTTACCCGTCACTGGCCGGTAGTTAACGGCAAAGACAACGCCGTCACCTTTTCGAAGCGGCACAACGATCGGTCGTGATTGCATGCGCGGTCTTTGTTCAGTCATCACAAACTCGCCGCCGGTGAAGTCTTTGTCGGGTTCTGATAATAGGACTGCGACTTGAAGCGGAAAGACGTGTTCGCCGTACAGATCCTGGTGCAGACAGTTGTAATCGTCGGTTCCGTACTTGAGAAGTAGTGGTGTTGGTTTCTTTTGACCGGCTTGATGGCAGCGTTGAATGTAGTCGTCGTGCGTAGCTGGAAAGCGAACGTCGATACCCATTGACTCGTTCCAACGGTTCGCGATTGGGACCAGATGCGGATAGAGCGACGTGCGCAGGGTTGTGATCAGATCCGGTAGTGGATAACTGAAGTAGCGATACTCGCCCCGTCCGAACCCATGCCGCTCCATCACAATGTTGCTGCGGAATAAGCCTTCCTTGTCGTACAGAACACGAATCTGGTCACACTGATCTGGCGACATCAGACCCTTGATGATCGCGTTACCTTCAGCGTCGAGATCTCGATAAACGCGCTCCCACGATATGTTCATTGTCGAATGATACCGTGACGCCGATCACGTGACACTCTGATTCTTGCTTTCAAATTCGATGCGATGATTTGCGCAAATGACGAACCTGGGGCTTGCCCGGGACGCGATCTGGCGGCTTTGCGTCGCAGCGCCAACGGCGCAATATGACAGCCAGGGGCAAGTCCGGACTTTGTCGGGACCGTCGCCCCTGGATCA
>DATEWS010000728.1:0-2458 GCA_035257785.1 Pyrinomonadaceae bacterium | reverse complement strand
TTTCGCACCGTCAGGTCAGGGCCTTACCGATCTATCAGCGGCAACAACTGATCCGAGAACCTATACTGGTCCGGCAAGAAGTCTCTTCAGGAATCCTTGCCCGGCGAACCGTACCAACACAAGCCCGACAGCTTGCAGCGCTGCGGTAGGTGTAGCGGTAGGAAGACAAGGCACGGTCGGACGTAACCAGTTCTATGGACCGGCATTCAACAAAGTCGATTTCTCCGTTATCAAGCGATTCCCGATAACTGAGAACACTCGCTTTACGATCCGGGCCGACTTCTTCAATATCTTCAACACCGTAAACTTTGGTTTGCCGAATAACGACATCAACAGTGCGCTGTTTGGCCAATCAACTACGGCTGGAGCTCCTCGAATTGTCCAGTTCGCTGGAAGATTCGACTTCTAACCACGCGTCTTAGCGTGAACAACTCCTGGGCGTTACCTCACCAGAGGTAACGCCCAACTTTTCAATACACAGGCGAATAATGAGATCAATGACTTCACCAAAAGTGATTCTGTTGAGCACTTTGTTGCTGGTTCTCGCCGGCAATTGTCTCGCACAAGAAACGAAAAAACTTACGGCCGAGGAAGTAATAGCATCACACCTCGACTCGATGGGGACAGCAGAAGCACGTTCAGCCTTTAAAAGTGTAGTTGCTCAAGGAGTAGTGACAGGCACGATCAGGGTTGGAGGCGCTGGTAGCGGCAAAGGCGGAGCGGTAATGGCATCGCAGGGCCCGATGAGTTTGCTCGGTCTCATCTTCGGACAACAGGAGTATTCGAACGAGAAGGTGGCTTTCGACGGACAAAAGCTCACGCTGGGTGAGTATCGTCCGGGAGTGCGCACGCGCTTCGGAAATTTTCTACTCACTCACGATGTGCTTTTCCGGGAAGGATTGCTCGGCGGCACACTGTCAACCGCATGGCCTTTCCGTGATATGAATGGGCCGAAAGGGAAGGTACGGTACTTAGGAACAAAGAATCTTAACGATCGGAAAGCTTACGTTCTCAGTTACGAACCACGGAGCGGCGGCAACCTCGATGTCAAACTCTACTTCGACGCGGAGACGTTTCAGCACGTTCGCAGCGAATATCATCAGGAGTTTACGGCGCCGTCAGTGACAAACCCGGATAAGGCCGCCAGACAAAAGGGAACTCGATTTAAACTCACTGAGGACTTTTCAGACTTCCGCCGCGAAGCGAACCTGGTTCTGCCGCATACCTACAAGATCCAGCTCACCATCGATAACGAAGGCGATCCGCTGCTACAGGATTGGGTTGTGACTTTGAGTCAGTTCCTCTTTAACAAAACACTCGACGCAAAACAGTTCGACCTGACGGCAAAGTAGTGAACGGTCCTTTAGAAGATTTGCGTTCAAGCTAGTACAATCACAAAGAGGGAAAACAACCATGAGCCAGCAAGGCCGAATCCTCGGCATCGGCGGTATCTTCTTCAAGTCTGCGAATCAGCAACAAATGCGAGAGTGGTACGCACAACATCTTGGCCTCGCGGATAGCGGCCATGGTGTCATGCTGCCGTGGCGTGAAGCAGACAATCCTGAAAATGAGCAGATGACAGTCTGGACCATTTTCCCCGGCGACAGCGGATACTTCGAACCCGCGTTCATGGTGAACTACATCGTCGACGACATGGACGCATTGCTCGAGCGCCTGGAGAAAGCAGGCGTCCGCATCGACCCCAAGCGCCAGGACGAAAGCTACGGCCGCTTCGCGTGGATATACGATCCCGACGGTAACAAAATCGAATTGTGGCAACCGCTCAATCCAACTGAGTAGCCGTCTTGCCGCCTCGCAATATCGGCCTCACTTATTTCGAGAACCGTGCAGGAGGCAACATTATTGCAATTTGGATCCATTCCTCCTACGGTCACCGTTCCAGTTACAGACTTGTGGCTGAGACTTGAAACGTCAACTGTGACTTTGGCTGTCCCTTGGCCACTGATGATTTTGCCCGCAGATATCGACCATTCAAAGGTGGGTGTTTCCGGAATCCAACCAGTCACAGTAGCTTCGAACGTAACTGAGCCTTTCGATTCCGCCGTACTGGGACAGCTTACCGAAATGTTTGCGCAGGGCGGAGGATCCGGAAGGAAACTCGGACAGATAACGACGGTTACGGTTATCGAAGCACTGGCGGTGTGTTTGTGCCTGTCACTTGCTTCAACGGTCGCAACATAGGTGCCCGCCTCGACACCGCTCAAATCCCAGGTCGCCTCACGGGTGTTTTCTATCAGACGACCAACCGGTACTTTCCAGGTGAAGTTCATCTCGCCTTTCTGCGGTGAGGTGGCGTTGGCGTAGAGTCTCACGTGGCTTTCGGTTGGCTCGCAATTATCCGGGGCGAAAGGCGGGTTTGGCCTCAACTTAACCAAAGACCGAGAGATTTCAGCTTGAATCGTTAGCTGAGTGTTTGTCTTCTTATCAACCCGCGCTC
>DATEWS010000727.1:0-4894 GCA_035257785.1 Pyrinomonadaceae bacterium | reverse complement strand
CGCAGCCGTGCCCGAAAGAGTTGTAGTTTCTCAGCCCGCGAAGTGGACCTGGCGCGACTCGCTTTACGCGTTTCTCATTGGGCTTAATCCCGCAGCGAAGATCGCAACCGTTGCGGCCATGTTGTTTCTAACCTTCGGCGGAATGTGGTTGTTTGCGGAAACAATGCGACTGCGCAATCAACTCACGCAGCTACAAGCGCAGAACCAGACGAAACAAAACGAATTACAGCAACAAGTCGAAGCCGAACGCCGGCGCAACGAGGAACTAAATGCACGACTCACTCAAGAGCAACAACAACGCGAGCAGAGTGATGAGTCGTTGCGCCAGCTCAGTGAAACTGGAAGCGAGACTCCTGCGCGACCGGTGATCGCATCGTTGACGCTTTTGCCGGGACTGTCACGTGGAGGTGGTGAAAAGGCGAGTTTGATCCTTGCCGCAGACGCGCGTTTGGTGCGACTGCAAATCGGCATCGATCCCAACGAGCCGTACAAAACATTTGCTGTGGAACTTCGCACGGCCGCGGGCCGGCAAGTTTGGACGAAGGAAAATTTGACTGCGAGGACGCGAGGTAAAGCACGCGCCGTCAGTCTCACGCTGCCGGCACCGGTCCTTAAATCTGGTGATTACGAACTCAGATTAAGCGGCCGCCAGGAAGGAGGTGAGAGTGAAGACGTCGGTTTTTACTACTTCGACGTGAAAAAGAGATGAATAAGACCTTAGTCTCTCTATTAATACTCACCTTCTCAGCTTCCGTTACGTCCGCACGAAGCGCTGGCAGTCGCCTCATTTTTGGGCTGCGTTTACGCTCCAGGGTGAGTGGCAGTGATGTTTTGATATTTAGGCCCACTTACGAGTGAGGTGCGCGAGATGTACGCAATTCGAGTATTCCTAAGCTGTCTGGTGCTATTGGTGTTTGTGGGCGCGTCTGCCGCGCAAACTGCTAAAGAACTCAACGAACAACTGCTTTACACACTCGATCAGAGCACGCCTCCGTCAGTCGAATCCATTCAACAACTGCTCGCCAAGGGCGCTGACGTCAACGCGCAATCTGATGACGGGAGCGCTTTGATGATGGCCGTGCGTCGTGGTCAAACCGAGATAGTCAAGCTGTTGCTTGCTCGCGGAGCGCAGGTTGACGCCAGGCACAGGCTTGGTGATTCAGCGTTGATCATGTCGGCGCGACGCAGTATCCCTGAAATGAATCCACCATCAGGTCAACCGCTGCCGCCGCCTGCATCGGACGTTATGAGTCTGTTATTGGCGAATCACGCCGATCCAAACTTCATCGGGCACTGGCGCCAAACTGCGTTGATGGAGGCGAACACTGCTGCCAAAGTGAAACTGCTTCTGACGCATGGCGCGCAAGTGAACGTCAGGGATGAGATGGGCAAGACAGCGTTAGTGCATGCAGTGAATCGAGGTGACGTTGAAGTTGTTGAAGCGCTTCTGCAAGCGGGTGCTGACGCGAGTATTCCCGACGAGAAGGGTACAACGGCGTTGATGTACGCGCTCCAGGAGCCGTCGCCATACAATCGTGAGGGAACTCCCGAGCAGCGTCTCGAAGCCGCGCGCTTGTTGTTGAAGGGTAAAGTTGGCGATGTGAACGCGCAGAATGAAAACGGTGAAACGTCATTGATGCGCGCCGTCGATCGAGGTGAGATTGAGGTAGTGAAATCACTGTTGGAGCGCGGCGCGAACGTAAATCTCAGCGATGTGCTCGGAAATACTGCCGCAGTTCGTGCGTATACAAATCATCAAACAGCAATTCAGCAATTGGTGAGTGTCAAAGCGCAGAGACCAACACGTCCGGCATTGAACGCGTTTCTGAGAGCAGCGGTTGGTAAGAAGGACCAGGCGAAAGTACGAGAGTGGTTGAAGGCGGGCGCCGATGCGAACTATGAATACGCGATCGGATACGATCACCAAAACATCAAGTCTACGGTGCTCATTCTCGCTGCGCAGAAGGGAGACGCCACCATCGTTAAACTCCTGCTCGAAGCTGGTGCGAACGTCGCTGCTAAAGGTCTCTTAACCGGCAGCGAACACGGCCTCGAATTCGGCACCGCGCTCGACGCGACCAAAGACCTCACAATCCTCAACCTCCTCCGCAACTCACAATAGCTCATCGAAACTGTGAATTGCTCGATACTGCTCTGCGTTTTTCTGCGGAGCATTGCCCGGGCGAATGGACAGCAATACCTGCATGCCGGCTTCGTGCGCTGCTGCGAGTTCGGCGACGACGTCTGAGATGAACATTACTTCACTAGGGGGCAAGTTCAACCGCTCCGCAATCCTTTGATAACTCCCCGCGTCGCCTTTCTTGCCGACAGTTGTATCGAAATATTGATCGATGAACTTCGTAAGGTCACCGGCGTTCGTGTGCTCGAAGAGAAGTTGTTGGGCCAGGACGCTGCCCGATGAGAAGATGTTGATCGTCAAACCTCGCGCTTGCCAACCCGCAAACGCAGGCGCGACGTCGTCATAAACTTGCGACTTCAAAGTTCCGTCAAGATAACCCTGTCGCCAGATCCTGCCTTGCAACGATTTCAGTCCGGTTGACTTGCGATCGCGTGCGATCAACCACTCGATGTACGCAGCCAGCTCCGCTGGTGGTTGGTCGCCGTTGCTTATGTCGGCGGCGTGTTCCTCACGCAAGCGTGCGATGTCTTCAGGATCAGCATTGCTCGCGAGGAATTCTTTAGCGTGGTCACGCGCGTAGGAAAACAGCACTTCGTGGACGAATGCGATCGGCGTGGTGGTGCCTTCGATGTCGAGCAGGATCGCGCGAATCATGCGGTAGTGGCGCTAAAGCAGAGTGGCAAAAAATTTTCATCCACACGGCTTTCAGTGTAATGCGGCGTCCAGCCGGCCATGTCCTGAAACAAACGAATCGCGCGAATGCGACGATCCAGGCAGAGATTGAACCAGTGCAACGTGCCTCGTGGTACGCGAATCAGATCGCCCGCTTCGACTTCGATTGCCAACACTGCGCCGGTTGTCGCGTGAATGTGGAATAGACCGTGACCCGCGATGATGAATCTGACTTCGTCTTCGTCGTGCCAGTGCTCGCGATTAAATTTCGCGAGCATCGCATCGAGTCCGGGTGTCGCGGGATTGACGTCGATCACGTCAGCTGTGACATAGCCACCGCGACTTTTGAGAAGTTCGATTTCGCGCGAGTACGCGTTGAGGAGTTCTTCCGGTGGTGCGTCGTCGGCGATGGGATGTGAAGGTGTCCACCGTTCATAGTCGATGCCGTGAATGGCGAGGGCTGATGCGATCTCCTCTTTAGTCGTGAGCGTTTTATCCTCGTTGAGAATCGTTACTACAGCCATACTAAACACCTCTGATGTGTAATGTTCGTCCCATCGTTTCGAGCAGGAATTCGAAAATCTCGATATGTCGCTTCGCCTGGGCCAATGTTTCGCCCCACGAATAGAGCCCATGACGTCGCAACAAAAACCCGTGCGCGTTTGGGTGTTCGTTGAGTTTTTCGCCGATCGACTCAGCCAGCGCCGGCATGTCCTGCGAGTTGTCGATTATGGGCAACCACTCGGAGTGCTCATGCGTGCGCACGCCCTGCAAACCTTTCAACATCTCGTAACCCGCGATCGTCACGCCGCCTTGTGATGCATAAAGATCGGAGAGAATGTTATTCCAAACTGAGTGCGTATGCAGCACGGCGCCGGCCCCACGCTCCTTCACAATGCGTATGTGGAGCAGGCTCTCGTCGGAAGGCTTGCCGGAATCCCGGTTCACGCTGCGAGCATTCTCATCGATCGTGAGCATCTGATCAGGCGTCAGTTCGCCTTTATCAACACCACTCGGACTCATCATAAGCCGCAGTGGCTCGCGCTGGACCACCGCACTCAAATTCCCACTCGTCCCCAGCAACCATCCGCGCGCATGAAAGCCCTTCGCAATCGCAGCAAGGTTAGCCGCAAGTTCAGGGAAGTCGTCTGCCATGAATGAAAGATGCTCTAAACGCGCAGTTCGCGCAAGTTATGGAAGGACAACCGATACAGACAAGCTGGTTTCCGAGATTCGGGGCTTGCCCGATGAAAAAAAATACGCGTGCTCGACGCAAATACTGACCGAGCCCGAAAAACCTGACGAAGCATCCAGCTAACTCCCCGTTCTACTCCCAGTTGCGTGAAGAATGTACTTGCACATACTCCCTGATGGGAGTAGTATGCGAATGCTTGCGATTGCCGCCGCGACTTAACTCAAGCCGCCGGCGATGCTCATCACTCGTCTGGGTGGGAGAGTAGGCTGCGCATTGGCCGTGGCCTATTGTCAAAGACGAGTGCATCGTGAAGCACAGCCAAAATCGACATAGAACCGAGCTTTAGAGAACCTGGTGGCGGGCCAGGGTGAGTCCGCGGGAGCTGCGGCGCGTTGGGCGCTTCTGCGGACTCGGGGGCTCACAAGGTAATGACGCTTGACGACTTGATTGACCACGAACCGCACAAAAACAGCCGTGGCGCAGTCTTTGTGGGTACGTCGGTTCCAATCAGATTGCTTTTTGAGTTTCTCGAGGACGATCAGACCATGGACACTTTTCTCGATCAGTTTCCTACAGTCACTCGCGATCAAGCTCGGGCTGTGCTCGGCGCCTCGCGGGATATGTTGCTGAGCGCAGCCGGTTCTGAGACTTGAGGGCCGAGTTCTCAGTCTCAGTTGTGGCCTTGGTGAGGGGGCCACACGAGTCCGCGGAAGTGATACCGCCCAGAAAGACTTCCGCGGACTCAGTCTTAATTTAAAAAGTTAAGCGGCAAAAAGGCGCAAAAAGCGCAAATAATTTTGCTGAAACGAGGCAGAAATTATTTTGTGCTTTTTGTGCCTTTTTGTGGCTGGTGTAATCTGTTGACAGATTATGGAGCTTCCCGTAAA
>DATEWS010000726.1:0-4063 GCA_035257785.1 Pyrinomonadaceae bacterium | reverse complement strand
AGCCGTGTAGCTGTACTGACGTGGTGCTACACGTAAGAACCGCGTCATCGCCGGCATCGACATCCGGCTTGGTAAAGTCTTCCGTTACTACTGCCGTGTCCGTGTTGCTACAGCCTGTAGCGCCTGATACTTCGACCTGATAGGTTCCTGCTTTATCAACAGTGATCGTTTTTTGATCCGGATTTCCGACGATGCTTCCATCAGACGTGGTCCAATGGAAAGTCGCATTGGGTTCGAGGGAAGACGTCGCGGTTAACGTCGTCGTCGGATTCGCGCAACTGATGGCTCCATCGCCGCCTGCGCTCACCTCGGGTACGAGCGTGAACGTTCCGGTTACGAAGTCCTTCAACGTAGCGTCAACTGACTGCGACGATCGCGTCTCGGCGAGAAACGAAGCGAAGCAGACGTTGCTGATACCCAATTGCGTGAGGTTCACGCCACCTTCAAAGAAGCCACCCTTTGGGAAAATGTTGGCCGCCCCTTTGGAAGGTGTGTAGGCCCACGGCGAAGGCGTTGCTATATCGTTCACTTCGGCGCAGAACAGTGGACTCGCAGAACAACCAAATCCGGTTCCGAGCAGATCGAGCGTGCCGTCGATTGAGCCTCCCGGAGAATTCCATTTGAAGACCCTGATAGTGACTTCACCACCACCTTGAGTGAAATCGCTCAAGACGAGGATGTCGCCATTTTGGTGGACACCGCTGAATTTACCCGCGTCGGGCCCGGTTGTGATCGGACTGATTGCATTCTGAAAAAACCAGAAGCCAATCACGGCGTCGCCGTTTTGCGCAAAGCGATCCGCGCCAAAGACGACATAGGTATCTGTGCCGGATTGGTAAGCTGCCGCGTAAGCATTCGTGATCTCATCTTTCGGCGGTGAGCTGCCGGTAGTGTGACGCCAACTGCTGATATCGAGATCGTCCTTTGAGCCGCCGGTAGTAAACGTAGTTTGACCACCGAGGTCAGGAATCTCGACGGGGTTATCGTTGGCATCGAGTGTTGTTGCTATTGCACTACCGCCGCCGTTATTCAACGTCTGCCAATCATCGAGCGGACTGGCGTCATCAACGGCGTTCTTGTCGAGCTCGAAAATGTCGCCGACTGGTGTGGGTGTCGCGATTGCAACAGGTTCGTTTAAGTTAGGCGCCGTTTTGCCCGCTCGCGCTGGGGTCACATGACTTGGCGTGTTGCCAGTGCTGGTTGTGTCACTTACTTTCTTTGCACTGGTCGAGGGGGTGGACGTGGCAGCCCATGTCCCAATGAACATGAGCGCCAGGATTGTCACGCCCAAAATCCACTTCGAAAAATTCGGTTTGCTAGACATGGCGAAGTTCTCCTTTTAGAGAAGCAGAGGCGGCCGCCTGCCTGACGTCGGTTATCGGACCCTGAATTTTTGGGCGTAAGGAATTGCGACGCTGGGAGAGCATGTCGGCTCCTCAACTTGTAGTTGAGCCGCCACCGCCCTCTACGCTAAGATGCGGGTTGCTATGCGATGCACCTTCCTCGCGAAAGCGGTGGAAGCTGTGTTGTAAAAGCCCCCGTTGCTACCTCCAGTGGCAACGGGGTTTTTCTTTATTAACTACGCTCATTAAGTAATGAGCGGACTTCAAGCTTTCGTTACTCTTTCAATTAGTTGTTAACCGGCAGACAAAACATGGTAGTTAGAATCGATGAATAAGGACCACCATCCGCACGTCCTTTTGTCAGGTTGTCAACGCGAGGCGAGTCGTCTCGTGAAGGGTTACTGCACTTGCGGCAAAAAAGATGGACGATTCTGGACCGCTATAATCGTTCTGTCAACAAGATTTTCGTGTGGAGTTTGGCCCGGCATGATCCTGCCACGTCGTTGCTTGCGACTGCCTATTTTGTTGCATTGGTCGTAAAACAAACGCGGTTATTGTTTGACGTGATCCGGAAGGTTTCTTCTTCCGCAACGCGGCCCATGCCTGTAAAAACATCTATGTGTTGGCCCGTAATGCCGTTGCCGACATCATTCGCGCGAAAAGTTTTAGAGGACCACGGACTCGGCAATGTAGAAATCTGCACCTGCGCGCCGGACGGAATCAGTGTGCGGTCGATCGCGATCACGCCTTCGCTGAGTAGATTGCCCGAAGCGTCGAGCGCGCCCGCATCGGAACGATGCCACGCACCCGAGTAGTAGCCGAGCGCCCAACCGAAACGCGTGATTCCCCAACCTTCGGTGCGTGTTTCGTTAAGAAATTCCTGGCTAAAACTCAGACTGCCTACGCGTTCAACGCTAATCTCCTGCGTATCGCCAGGCAGTTCATCTTCACGCGGGATGTAGTAGCCGGTGATGTACCAGCCTTCGGAGCAAGTGGCTTTACTTTGCGTCTGCGCTGTGAAATCGTAGCGATACAGAGTCGTCAACAGTGCAATGGCGATACAGAATAAATATTTCATGAGTACTTCTCTTTTGAAGTTTACTGTCTCGTACATCCGTCATGAAAATCTTGCTGCTCATTCTCGGAATCATTTCTTTTCCACTAGTCGCCCAACAACGCTCAACGTCCACCAACGAAAAAGATATCAAGCGACAACGGCAACAAGCACGCGCGATAGCGTTGATAGAACAAGTTGGTTCAGAAGCTGAACTGTGGGACGACAAGAGATCCGCGGTCGAGGCTTTGGCGAATGCGGCGGACTTGCTTTGGGATCGAAATCCATCGCGCTCGAGTAAGTGGCTTAGAAAAGCGTGGGACCTTGTCGACCAGGTAACTGAAAGCGAGCAGAATCCAGCAATCAAAGAATTCGTTCGCCAGTCAGACAAGGCACAGTTGAAAGCGATCGTTTTGCGAGTGGCCCACAGCCACGATCCAAACCTGGCAGACAAGTTAGTGCAGCAGATTGCCGAAGAACAACCCGAGCAAAAGAAGGAGCGCGGCGCCTTCGACGATCGAACATCGCGCAGCGAACAGCTCCTGTGGCTTGCGCGACAGGCTCTCGAAACTAATCCTCAACTTGCATTCAACCTGGCGCAACGAAGCCTCACCGACGGCATCTCGTTCACGTTGCAAAATCTAATGACGGGACTTCGAAAGAAGGATGTTGGACTCGCGAATCAACTCTTCGATCTTGCACTCGCGCGTTTCAGTAGCGGCACGCCGGATCCGTCTGAAGCAGAAGTCCTTGCCGGCTACATGTTTCTACCGGGCATAAATTACTCATCGAATGCGGCGGGTGTCGTGATGATGAGTATGGACTCGGCGTTTCGAGGCGAGCCGCCCGCGTCTAAGAGTGAACCGGAGCGCGCTCGTCGTTTTCTGTTGACGGCTTATCAAACGTTCTTCACGCGACCACTGCCACTCGAAACGCAGGAAGACCGGCAACGAGCACAGAAGATATGGGTGTTTGGGAATCGCAACCTGGGCCGCTACGATTCGGTCGCGCCTGAGTTTTCCGTGCCGCTCAAATCGTATCTCACACAACTCGAAAGCAAACTGTTTCCTGAGGGGCGAGGAGATCCGTTTGGGACCAATCGCAAGGCGAGTGGCGAACCGGCAAAGTCAGATAAAGAACGGTACGAATCGCGTATTGCCGCGCTCGAGGAGCGTGCTGAGAAGACAGTCGATCCAGCCGCGCGAAATCTCGCGTGGGTTGAAGTGGCACTTGCTGTTGACGTCGAAGACTATCCGCGTGCTAAGTCGTACGCTGAAAAGATATCCGATGACACACTGAAGGCAGACGCGATTTCGTTTGTGCTATTCAGGTCAGCGTTGGCCCAGGTTAGGAAGAAAGACTTCGATAAAGCCACTGAACTGGCGCCGCAGATCGCGAACCTCCCGCGTCGAGCCGTCGTGAAGATCGCGATTGCACAAGGTCTCAATGACGATCAGCAACAAGCAAGGTTCGAGCTGTTGACTGATGTTGAGCGTGAGTTAAGAAAGGAAGAACCATCTGCAAACGTCGCGAAGATTCTTCTGGGAAGAGTGGCGCTGGTTGCAACACTCGACCGCAACCAGGGGCTCGTCGCACTCGAGCAGTCGCTGCAAGCAATGAATAAGTTGGACCACTTTGACTTGAAGACCACCGCGGCGCCGCGGCT
>DATEWS010000725.1:0-3968 GCA_035257785.1 Pyrinomonadaceae bacterium | reverse complement strand
GGCAAGCCCCTCTTCCTGACTTGTTCAAATATCGTGTCATTCGTGTCATTCGGAAAGTGCTCGGCTGCCGCGTCTGAGAAAGATCGCGGCGAGGATACAGGAGAGTGGGCTGACAAGAAAACTGTATCGCATCACGCCGGGATTGCTTGCTGCGCCGAAGAGATCGTTGAGCGCGCCTATCAGCGGCGAACCAACCGCATACGCGGCTAGATTCACGAGACATACAAACACTGCGACGCCGAGCCCGCGCAAGTGTGGGCCAGTCATCTCGTGCACGTCAGCCATCGATGGTGCGATCCAGATCAACGAAAGACCGAGCAGGATGAAGTTTGCGACTAACAACAGCGGCACGTTGCTCGAAAACAGCAATACGATCCAGAAAGGAATTGCGAGTAGCGACGCGATCCAACCGAGTTGCATGCGACCGCCTGGTCCACGTTGGCGCATCCTGTCTGCTAAAAACCCGCCGAGCAAAATGAACGGAACCCCGGACGTCAACGAAGTGAGTCCGGCAACTATTCCCAGCGTCTTAATGCTGTAACCATGGATGCGCGTGAAGAACGTCGGTCCCCAGATCGACATACTAGTCGCTGCTAAAGCATACAGAGCATAACCGGCGTAGTGATAACGAAGCGGTTTGAATCGAAGCAATAGTCGCCAGTCGTTGCTGGTGTACTTCGGTGGACTAACTTCGGTGCGGCCGCGCTGCTGCTCTTTCAAAAGGAAGACCAGCACGGCGAAGAACAGACCCGGAAAGCCAAGGAAATAGAACGCCGTGCGCCACCCGTATTTGAAACCGATCCAACCTCCCAGGAAGAACGCGAGCCCGGAACCAATCGTGATTCCCGATGCGTAAATCGACTGCACTGTCGCGCGCCGATGCGGTGGAAAGTAATCACTCAACAACGAGAGTGCCGCAGGTCCCAACGTCGCTTCACCGATACCCACCATGACGCGACACAGAAACAACGCCCAAAAGCCTTTCGCGAAGCCAGTCAAACCGGAGAACAAACTCCAAACCGCGAGACCGCCCGCGATCATGTTTTTTCTCGAACCGCGATCGGCGAGACGACCAAAAGGAACGCCGAGCACAGTGAAGAAGATGACAAACGAAGTCGTTCCGAGCAGTGCGAGCTCGAAATCAGTGAACGACATCTCCTGCTTGATCGGCGTGAAGAGAATGTAAATCAACGTACGATCGAGAAAGTTCAGCAGCGAGACCATCGTCAGCAAACCGAGTGCATACCACGCATAGGCACCGCTCTGCGTTTCGTCGCCCACAGATGGTTTCGTTAATACTTGTGTGCCTTCTTGTGGCAAGTTTTTAGAAGCTCACCTTCGCAGCAAACTGGATAACGCGCGGCCCCGAGCTGGTTGCGGTGATGCGCCCGAACGTGGCTGGCACCGCGATGTTGTTGTTTGGATTGGCAAAGTTGGTCCAGTTGAAGAGATTGAAAAACTCCGCGCGCAACTCTGCGCGCACCGTTTCTCTGATGGGTATGAACCTCACCACCGAAAGATCGAGATTCTTTTGACCGGGACCATAAAACAGGTTGCGCGGCGTGTTGCCGAACGGATTGGCGGGATCGAAGTTAGGATTATTAGGCGTGCCGAGATTGCCACCGCCGAGTAGCGGCCGTGAAAGTACGAATGCAGACGTGTTGAAGAACTGATTTATACGCGACTCGACGTCGCCGGATGTCAAAAGATTGTTAGTCCCGGCTGCAAAGTTCGCGCGTTGAATGATCGCGAGATTCGGTGAGTCGATGATCGAGAACGGCGTGCCTGTTTGCAGGATCAGAATTCCGTTTACCTGCCAGTTGTTAAGTACTCGTCTTTTCGGTAAGTCGTAAACAAAGCTCGTGACGAGGCGATGCCTGCGATCGAAATCTGATGGTCCATAGTTCAGTTTCCAATTCAACTGATCGCCGGGCATGGGGACCAGCTCATTGATGGAGCTGCCTGAATAGTAGTCAGTAGATTTGCCGAGCGTGTAGGCCGCGAGGAATTGCAGTCCGCGATGCGCGCGCCTGGTCATGCTTATTTGCAGTGAGTTGTAACGCGAGTTGGCGGAAGTTTGAACCTGCTGAATTCCACTCGCAACCATCTTCTGCGTTCCCAGCGCTGTGCCCAGCGGCGCGACGAATACGTTTGCCGCGCGATTGTAGACAGGCTGATTGAGAGTAATAACCTGCAACAGCTTCGTGCCTTTTGAGCCGACGTAACCAACTTCCAGCAGATAGTTTTTGACCAGTTCCCACTGCAGGTTCGCGTTGTATTGCTGTACGTAAGGCGTACTCAGCTCCGGATCAGCGTAGAGACCGCTGATCGGAACACCCACGATTGGGGACAGCGGCGAGAGCGGTGACGGAATCGTGGGCAGAAGTGGAAAAGCACTCGGTTGCGGCACGGGAATAAACGGGTTCGCAAACGTTCGCAGCAACCCCGGTAGACCAACAGCGAGCGCGAGATAGGGATAGTTCAGCAGTTGCGTACTCGCGTAACGCGTCGAAAAGCGATCGTAGTAAATGCCGTAACCACCGCGCAGCGCAAGCGAGCCTTCGTTGTTCAGTCTGAGTGCAAAACCAACGCGCGGTGAGAAGTTGTTTTTGTCACTCGGTATCAGGTTCTTACTGACTTCGGGAACTCCAGCGAGCTGGCCGCCTTCGGCCTGTACGAAGCCATTCGGTGGACCAACCGGAGACGCGATCGTTCCCTGCCGCAGTTGATCCGGAAGAAAGTTGACGAAACGAGAGCGAAGGTCGCTTGGAAAACCATAAAAATCGTAACGAACGCCGAGATTGAGTGTGAGCCGCTCGTTGAACTTCCAGTCGTCCTGGAAAAACGCTCCAACATCGTTCACGCGCATCGCGCGATCGAAAACGCCGGAGCCGATGATTGAAACGCCATTGCCGGCGAGGAAGTCGTTAAAGCTCGCGAACGTGATCTGCCCGCGCGAAAAGGCGTTGAAGAAAAAGTTGAGTTGGGTGCGCCTGTATTCACCGCCCATGCGGAAGTGATGACTACCCGCGAGCACCGAAAGCGTGTCGCCGTATGTGAAAGCGTTGATGCGTGACGATTGATCGGCAAACGGCGACGAACCTAAAGCAAACAATCCGCTGACGATGAGGGTCGGCATGCCGGGAAAGAGATTTTGCAACGGGCTCGCGATGCCGAGTTCAGCGGCTGTGAACGGTTCTTCGGGCGCGGAGGTATTACGGAGACGCATGTAACCAAAGCGCGCCTGGTTCACGATGTTTTGATTGATCACGTATGTATCAGTGATCGAACTGAGCGTCTGAACGATCGTGAGATCAGCGCCGGAGCCGGGCAGTTGTGTTGGACCGTTTCCGAGGGCCGCGAAGTTGAAGTTTGACTGGAACGACGGGTTGCGCGCAGAGAAATTCTTAGTCGCGAGAGTGTGCGTGTCGCTAAACCTGATGTCGAAATTGGCATTGAACTGATTCTCGCGGAAGCGCGAGATAGCGGAGATCGGCGTCAAACCGGACGGTGTCGAAGCAGACGGAATCGCAAAAGCGCCGTTGTCTAATTTGGCGTTCAGAAGTGTGACTGTGATCGGATTCGGCGCTATTCCGAATGTCGACTGCAACGCTGCGGCGCTGCGATTGTTGTCGCGCAACTGCGGCGGAATAATCGGAAACAGCAAACTGTTATTGAGCGAAGCGCCATTCGTTTCGCGCGTGCCCTGGTACGAACCGAAGAAGAACAATCGATCACGCAGGATTGGACCACCGAGCGTGCCGCCGAACTGATGCCGCGAAAGTACAGGCTTCGGCTGTTCTGCCGATTCAAGAAAAAACTCATTCGCGTTCAACGCCTTGTTGCGAATGAAGTAGTAACCGTTGCCGTGAAAATCGTTGCCGCCGGATCTGGTGACAGCCTCGACGTTGCCTCCGGCGTTGCGCCCCTGCGACGCGTCGTAAAGACTCGTCTGCACGATGAATTCC